>NZ_DAMBJX010000023.1:32076-47828 GCF_032067225.1 Brevundimonas vesicularis
CATCATCCTGCACGAAGATACCCACGACGATGCGGCCGTTCGCTGTGAGTTGGCGGCGCGGCTGTCGCTGGCGTCGGGTGCGCGGGGCATGGCGGGTGGTCAGATGATCGATCTGCTGGGCGTGCGCGACGACTTGGGCGGCGTGGCGCGAATGCAGCGACTGAAAACCGGCGCCCTGTTCGCCTACGCCTTCGAAATCCCGCTGATCATCGCCGACGCCTCGGCCCAACATCGCCACGCTCTGATTAGCTTCGCCCACGATGTCGGCCTGGCCTATCAGATCGTCGACGACCTGCTGGACGCTGAAGGCTCGGCCGAGGAGATGGGCAAGGCGGCGGGCGGCAAGGATGCAGCGCTGGGCAAGACCAATTTCGTCACCCTGTTGGGTCTGGAGGCGGCGCGGCAAAGGGTCGCGCACCTCGCAAATCAGGCCCGGTCGCATCTGGAGCCGTTTGGCGACGAGGCCGAAATCCTCAGGGCCAGCGTGGACTTTGTGCTAAAGCGCCGGTCCTGATACGAAACGTTGAAACGACCTGCGGGTTGATCGACCAGACTTTCCAAGGTTTTCCGGCTGATGCCCGACACCCCGCTACTCGACACCGTCAAGACGCCCGCCGACACGCGGGACTTCGATATCGCCCAGTTGAAACAGCTGGCGCAGGAGGTGCGGGCCGAAACGATCGACGCCGTGTCCGTCACCGGCGGCCATCTGGGTGCGGGTCTGGGTGTGGTCGAACTGACTACGGCGCTGCACCATGTGTTCGAGACGCCTAAGGACATCCTGATCTGGGACGTCGGGCATCAGTGCTATCCGCACAAGATCCTGACCGGGCGGCGCGACCGCATCCGCACCCTGCGCCAGGGCGGCGGCCTGTCGGGCTTCACCAAGCGCAGCGAGAGCGAATACGATCCGTTCGGCGCCGCCCACGCCTCGACCTCCATCAGCGCCGCCCTGGGCTTCGCCGCCGCGCGCGACCAGAAGGGCGAGAAGAACCGCGTCGTGGCCGTCATCGGCGACGGCTCCATGTCCGCCGGCATGGCCTATGAGGCGATGAACAACGCCGCCGAGGCGACCAGCGGCCAGCTGATGGTCATCCTGAACGACAACGACATGTCGATCGCGCCGCCGGTTGGCGGGATGAGCGCCTATCTGGCCGGCCTGGTGTCGGGCGGCGCCTATCAGAACGTCCGCCGCCTGGGCAAGACGGTGGCCCAGCACCTGCCGCGCCCCTTCCGCAAGGCGGCCAAGAAGGCCGAGGAGTATGCCCGCGGCATGGTCACCGGCGGCACCTTCTTCGAGGAGTTGGGCTTCTATTATGTCGGCCCGATCGACGGCCACGACATGGACAATCTGGTGCCGATCTTGAAGAAGGCGGCCGCCATCGAGGACCGTCCGGTGCTGGTCCACGTCGTGACGCAGAAGGGCAAGGGCTACGCCCCCGCCGAAAGCAGCGCCGACAAACTCCATGCGGTCGTCAAGTTCGACGTGGTCTCAGGCAAGCAGGCCAAGGCCATCTCCAACGCCCCCAGCTACACCAAGGTGTTCGGAACCGAGCTGATCAAACACGCCAAGGTCGATCCGTCCATCGTGGCGATCACGGCGGCCATGCCGTCGGGCACGGGTCTGGACTTGTTCGGTCAGGCCTTCCCCGAGCGAACCTATGACGTCGGCATCGCTGAACAACACGCGGTCACCTTCGCGGCCGGTCTGGCAGCGGACGGAATGAAGCCGGTCTGCGCGATCTATTCGACCTTCCTTCAGCGCGGTTACGACCAGGTGGTCCACGACGTGGCGATCCAGTCGCTGCCGGTGCGTTTCGCCATGGACCGGGCAGGTCTGGTGGGATCGGACGGGGCGACCCATGCCGGATCATTCGACATCGGCTTCATGGGCGCGCTGCCTGGCATGGTGCTGATGGCGGCGGCGGATGAGGCCGAACTGGCGGCGATGATCTCGACCTCGCTGGCCATCGACGACAGGCCCAGCGCCTTCCGATATCCGCGCGGCGACGGCGTGGGCGTGGAGATCCCGGAACTCGCTGCGCCGCTTGAGATCGGCAAGGGCCGGATCGTGCGCGAGGGGACTTCGGTCGCCATCCTTAGCCTGGGCACCCGTCTGCAGGAATCGCTGAAGGCGGCGGATATGTTGGCGGCCAAGGGCGTGTCGGCGACGGTGGCCGACGCCCGGTTCGCCAAGCCGCTGGACGCCGATCTGATCCTGCGTCTGGCGCGCGAGCACGAAGCCCTGATTACGGTTGAAGAAGGCGCCATGGGCGGCTTCGGCGCCTTCGTGCTGCAACTGCTGGCCGAAAAGGGCGCGCTGGATGGCGGACTCAAGATCCGCACCCTGAACCTGCCCGACGTCTTCCAAGACCAGGATGCGCCGATGGCCATGTACGCCCAGGCCGGCCTGAATGCCGAACACATCACAGCCGCCGCGCTCCAGGCCTTGGGCGTGTCGGTTAGCCAGGCGGCTAGAGCGTAGATCAGGCCCGGTCGCGAATTCGCATCGCCCCGCGCTCGCCGGTCTCCACCTCGAACCGGCCGGTGGCGCGGATCAGGTCCGACAGCTTGGCGTAACCGTAGGTGCGTTGGTCGAAGTCGGGATGGGCGTTTCGCAGCCGATTGCCGATACCGCCCACTGCGACCCATCCGTCGCCGTCCTCGTCCATATCGGCGATGATGGCCGCGATCAGACGCGCGGCCTCGGACGGTTTGCGCTTGGTCGCCTGCGCTTCAGCGACGGGCGACTTGGCGCCGGCGTCGACCGGAACTGGTGCAATCAGGTTCTCGGTATAGATGAAGCGGGTGCAGGCCTGACGGAAGCTTTCGGGCGTCTTCTGCTCGCCGAACCCGTAGACGTCGACGCCTTCCTCGCGGATGCGCGCCGCCAGTCGGGTGAAATCGGCGTCGGACGACACCAGGCAGAAGCCGTCAAACCTACCGGAATGCAGAAGGTCCATCGCATCGATGACCAAGGCGATGTCGCCCGAGTTCTTGCCTTTTGTGTTGGCGAAATTCTGCTGCGGCTGGATGGCGAAACGCGCCAAGACCCGCGTCCAGCCGGCGATCTGCGGGCTGGCGAAGTCGCCGTAGATCCGTCGTGCCGAGGCCTCGCCCAAGGTGGCGATTTCGCTGAAGAGCGCCTCTGCGATGCGAGCGGAAGCATTCTCCGCATCGATCAGGACCGCGAGGCGAGGGGCCTTGTCGTCAGCCATGGCGGATGTCCTTTTCCTGCGCCGCCAATATGCGGTGCAACGAACCCTACAACTGACCCATCGTATTGTCGTGATCCACGGCCTGTTTCTTCAGCCAGCCGACAAAAGCCGTCGCGCTGGGCGAGGGCGGCCGGTCGCGGGGCTGGACGACGTAATAGGCGAAGCCGACCGCCTCGGACCCGTCAGGGAAGGGCGCGACCAGTCGCCCTGACGCCAGGTCGGCCTGGGCCAGGGTGCGTTTGGCCAGGGCCACGCCGCGCCCCGATATGGCGGCCTCGATCAACAGACCCGATTGGTTGAAACGCGAGCCTCGACGCGGGTCGGGGTGACGAATGCCGCGCGCCTTCAACCACATGGCCCAGTCCGGTCGGCTGGGATCGCCATCGTTGGACATGTCGTGCAGCAGGGTGTGTCCGATCAGGTCGGCGGGTTTGCGGATCGGCTTGTCCCCATCCATCAGCGATGGGGCGCAGACCGGCAGCACCGTCTCGGTCATCAGCCGATCGACAGTCAGGCCGGGATAGTCGCCGGGACCGTAGCGCACCGCCAGGTCGACCTTGCCCTCGCTGAGGTCCGCCGGCTCCATGTCGGCCGAGATCCACAGTTCGATCTCTGGATGGGCGGTGTGGAAGTCATCCATGCGCGGCATCAACCATTTGGAGGCGAAGCCGGGCGCCACGCTGATCGACACCTGTTTGCGGCGCGGCGGCTCGCGCAACAGGGCCGAGGCGTCCATCAGCCGCTCGAACCCCTCGCGCAGCAGCGGCACGGACGAGCGGCCCAGGTCGGTCAGTTGCAAGCCCCGCGCCTCGCGCACGAACAGCGGCCCGCCGACGATGTCTTCCAGGAGGCGGATTTGCTGGCTGACCGCGCCCGGCGTCACCGACAGTTCGTCGGCGGCGCGCGAGAAGTTCAGGTGACGCGCAGCGGCCTCGAAGGCGCGCAGGGCGTTGAGCGGGAGCAGGGTACGGGCCATCGCGGATAGAAATCCTATCAGCGAGACAAAGGCAATCTGGTTTGCGGGTCTGGACGGGGAAGACGAAGGTTCGCGCCCTGCCGTCGTCCCTGTTTCCTCTCCCGACGGCCCAGAAAGCAAGACGATGCGTGTATTCCTCGCCTCCATTCCGCTGGAGGCCGCAAAGATCGTGATCATCGGCGGCGGCGAGCCGGCGCTGGCCAAGCTGCGACTGTTCCTGAACACGCCGGCCGAGGTGGTGTGGTTCGCGCCCGACGGCGCGCCCCCCAAGATCGAGACGCCGTTGACGGCGCCGGAGCCGGTGCTGCGTTCGCCAGAGGCTGAAGATCTGGCGGGCGCAAGGCTGGTGTTCATGGCGCTGGACGATGCGGATGAACTGACGCGGCTGGGCCATCTCGCGCGGGCGGCGGGGGCTCAGGTCAATGTGGTGGACAAGCCGCATCTGAGCGACTTCCAGACCCCGGCTCTGATCGATCGCGACGAGGTCGTGATCGGCGTGGCGACCGGTGGTTCGGCGCCCATTCTGGCGCGGGACATCCGCACAGCCATCGAGGGCGTGCTGCCCGCCGGACTGGCGAATGTGGCGCGGCTGGCCCGCGAGTTGCGCGACACGGTCAAGGCCAGCGTGCCGGACTTCATGGCGCGTCGCCGGTTCTGGGAAAGGGCTTTCCGGGGACCGGCCGCGACGCTGGCGGCGGAAGGTCGGACGGCCGAGGCGCGGCGTGAAATGCTGCGCCTGTTGAACTCGGCCGCACCCGAACAGGGCGTGGTCCATATCGTCGGCGCCGGGCCGGGCGATCCTGAACTGCTGACCCTGAAGGCGCTGCGGGTGTTGCAGGACGCCGACGTCATCATCCACGATAGACTGGTGCCCGAGGCGGTGCTGGAGCGGGCGCGGCGCGACGCCAAGCGGCTGTACGTGGGTAAGGCGCGCGGCGAACATTCGGTGCCGCAGGATCAGATCGAGGCCCTGATGATCGCGGAGGCGCGCGCCGGTCATCGGGTAGTCCGACTGAAGGGCGGCGATCCCTTCGTCTTCGGGCGCGGCGGCGAGGAACTGGACGCGATGCGGGCGGCCGGAGTCCCAGTCTTCGTCGTGCCGGGCGTGACGGCGGCGCTGGCCTGCGCGGCCTTGGCGGGCATCCCCCTGACCCATCGCGATCACGCCCAGGCGGTCACCTTCGTGACGGCCCAGGCCAAGCCAGGCGGCGTCGAGGCCGACTGGACGCGACTGGCCAGCCCCAACCACACCTTGGCCATCTACATGGGGTCGGACCGTGCCGAGGAGACGGCTGCGCGCCTGATCGCGGCGGGGCGTTCGCCCTCGACGCCCGTCGCCATTGTCGAGAACGGCAGCCGCCCGGACGAGCGGGTTCTGACCGGGCGACTGGATGGGCTGGGCGCCTTGGTGCGCGGCGCCGACCTGACCGGCCCGGCCCTGCTGTTCATCGGCGAAACGGCGGCGTTGTCGGCAGCTCAACTGGATGTTCGAGCGGAGGTCGCGGCGTGAAGATCGTCACCGCAAACCGCCTGTCGGACGGTCGCGTCATCTATGCAGGCGTCGACAACCAGCCGGTCGAGCACATTGATCAGGCTTTGGTGCTGGACGATACGGCGGCCGAGGTCGTGCTGGCTGATGTCGCTGGGCGTCCGGACGTCTTTGTGAATCCCTACCTGTTCGAGGTTCAGAACCGCACGCCCTCGGGCCGCGACCGGCTGAAGGAACGCATCCGCTCGGCCGGGCCGACCGTGGGTCACACCGTCGTCGGAGGCGTGGGCTGATGTATCGCTATGACGAATTCGACCATGCCCTGGTGCGCGAACGGGTTGAGGAATTTTCGGACCAAGTGACGCGCCGCGCATCCGGCGCCCTGACCGAAGACGAGTTCAAGCCGCTGCGGCTGATGAACGGCGTCTATCTGCAACTTCACGCCTATATGCTGCGCGTCGCCATTCCCTATGGCGTGATGAGCAGCCGTCAGATGCGCCGATTGGCCCATATCGCCCGGACCTATGACAAGGGCTACGGCCACTTCACCACCCGCTGCAACATCCAGTACAACTGGCCGGCCCTGACCGACCTGCCGGCGATCCTGAGCGATCTGGCCGATGTCGAGATGCACGCCATCCAGACCTCGGGCAACTGCATCCGTAACACCACGACAGACGTCTTCGCCGGCGCCGCCGACGACGAGATCGAGGATCCGCGTCCCTGGTGCGAGATCATCCGCCAGTGGTCGACGATCCACCCGGAATTCAGCTTCCTGCCGCGCAAATTCAAGATCGCGGTGATCGGCGCGGAGAAAGATCGGGCGGCGATCCGCACCCACGACGTCGGCCTGCAGATCGTGAAGGGCGAAGACGGTGGAACGGCCTTCCGCGTCTTCGTCGGCGGCGGGCAGGGGCGTCTGCCGCATATCGGTCAGGAGATCGCCCCGGCGGTCCCGGCGGCGGACCTTCTGGCCTATCTGACCGCCATTCTACGGGCTTGGAACCTGCTGGGTGGGCGTGACAACATCCACAAGGCGCGGATCAAGATCCTGGTCGCCTCGCTGGGGATCGAGGCCTTCCGCGAGGAGGTGGACAAACACTACGCCACCCTGCGCCACGAGGATCTGCGCATCCCCGACGACGAGGCCGCGCGCATTCAAGCCTATTTCGCCCCTCCGCCGTTCGAGGATCTGCCCAAGGTCAGCGGCCCGTTTGACCGCACCCTACTGGCCGATCCCGACTTCGCCCGGTTCGCCCGCAACAACGTCCGCCGTCATCGTCAGTCTGGCTACGCCTCGGTGGTGGTGTCGCTGAAGCCGGTCGGGGGCGTGCCCGGCGACATCATGGCTGACCAGATGGACGCGGTGGCGGATTTGGGCGAGCGCTATTCGTTCGACGAACTGCGCGCCGCCTATGAGCAGAACCTGGTCCTGCCACATGTGAAGCTGGACGACGTGCCGACTCTGTGGCGAGCGCTGCGAGAGGCGGGGCTGGCGACGGCCAACGCCGATCTGGCGACCGACGTGATCGCCTGCCCGGGCCTGGACTATTGCAGCCTGGCCAACGCCCGGTCGATCCCGGTGGCCCAGGCCCTGTCGAAGCGGCTGGCGGACATGGACTATCAGGAGAAGCTGGGACCGGTCCGCATCAATATGAGCGGCTGCATCAACGCCTGCGGCCATCACCACGTCGGGCACATCGGCGTGCTGGGCGTCGATCGCAAAGGCGAGGAATACTATCAGATCACCGTCGGCGGCTCGCCCGACGAACAGGCGGCCTTGGGCGACATCGTCGGCAAGAGCCTGCCGGCCGATGACGTTGCGCCTGCGATCCAGCGGACCCTGGACCGCTATCTGCAAATCCGCACGGACGGCGAGCGGTTCATCGACACGGTGCGCCGCGTCGGACCCGATCCCTTCCGCGACGCCATCTATGAGACGCTCGATGCAACGGCTTGAGGGCATACAGAACGGGCTGCGCCTTTCGGTGACGACCCCACTGGAGGAGGTTGAGCTGGCCGCCGCAAGCGAAGACACGCTGGTGCTGGAGTTCGACGCCTTCCGCGATGGACGAGGCTTTTCGCTGGCGGCGGTGCTGCGAGAGCGCGGTTATGCAGGGCGTCTGATCGCGGCGGGCAAGGTGCTGCCGGATCAGGCGGGGCATCTGCGGCGTTCGGGCTTTGACGCGGTCGAACTGGCCGAGGGCGCGGATCTGGCGGCCTGGGACCGGATGGACCGGGCGTTCAGCGCCGCCTATCAGCCCGCCGTCGATCCTGCACCGACGATCTGGCAGCAGCGGCGTGCGGCGTCCAACGACCGCGATCTGGACGCTTTGGCCGATCGTCTGAACCGCGAGATGGCGGGCAAGGGCGCGTCCGAAATCCTGAAGGCGGCGTTGGACCCGGCGCTGGGCCTGAGGGTCGGCGCTATCTCGTCGTTCGGGGCCGAGTCCGCCGCCTTGCTGGATATCATCGCCGGCGAGGACAAGACCATGCCGGTGGTCTTTCTGGAGACGGGGCAGCATTTCCTCCAGACCCTGTCCTATCGCACGCAACTGACCAAGGCGCTGGGCCTGACTGATGTGCGGCTGGTCACGCCGGATGCGGGCGAGAAGGCTGCGCTGGATGCGCGCGACGACCTGTGGAAGACCGACGCCGACGCGTGCTGCGACCTGCGAAAAGTGCGGCCGCTGGCGCGGGCGACCGCCGGGTTCAATGCGCTCATCACCGGGCGCAAACGCTATCAGGCCGCGACGCGGGCAAAGCTGAAGCCGTTCGAGGTGTTGGACGGGGTGCTGCGGATCAATCCCCTGGCGAACTGGGACGCCGACGACGTGGAAGCCTGGCTGGAGGAGAACGATCTGCCGCGCCATCCGCTGGTCGAGCAGGGCTATGCCTCCATCGGATGCTGGCCCTGCACCCGCGCGGTTCAGGACGGCGAAGACGCGCGCGCCGGACGTTGGTCGGGCATAGACAAGGTCGAGTGCGGCATCCACTTAGAGCATGATCGTTTCGGGCGAAACCGCTTCGCGGTTTCGGCTGGAGCGTGAATCATGCTCTCGCTTTAATCTGGAGCCTGATTCACGGCATCGAGGAAATCGCGAAGCGATTTCCCTCTCAACCGATCAGGCTCTAGGGCAACGCCAGGCCGCCGCCTGATCCGCCCTGTCCTCGACCTTCGCCTGAAAGCCTGACCTTGTCCGCTACGTCATCCGTCATCGACCTGATCGGCAATACGCCGCTGGTGCGCCTGAACCGCCTGTCCGACGCGACGGGCTGCGAAATCCTGGGCAAGGCCGAGTTTCTGAATCCCGGCGGCTCGATCAAGGATCGCGCGGCCCTGTCGATCGTGCAGGGCGCGCGGGCGTCCGGCGCGCTGAAGCCCGGCGGGACGATCGTGGAGGGCACGGCCGGCAACACCGGCATCGGCCTGGCCCTGGTCGGCGCCGCCTTGGGGCATCCGGTCGTCATCGTCATTCCCCGCACCCAGTCCGAAGAGAAGAAGTCCGCCATCCGTTCGCTGGGCGCGCGCCTGGTCGAGGTGGACGCCGCGCCCTTTTCCAGCCCGAACCACTTCGTCCACTATTCCGGGCGTCTGGCCGCCGAGCTGAACGACAGCGAAGAGGCCGGCGCCATCTGGGCCAATCAGTTCGACAACACCGCCAATCGCGAGGCCCACTACAACACGACCGGCCCCGAAATCTGGACGCAGACAAACGGTCAGGTCGACGCCTTCGTCTCGGCCGTCGGCTCGGGCGGGACTATCGCCGGCGTCGGCGCCTATCTGCGCGAACAGAAGCCGGATGTGACCATCGCCCTGGCCGATCCAGCGGGCGCGGCCATGTTCAACTGGTTCACCAAGGGCGAGATGACGGGCGAGGGATCGTCGATCACCGAGGGGATCGGCGTGGCCCGCATCACCGGCAATCTGGAAGGCTTCAAACCCGACTACGCCTATCGGATCGAGGACGCGGAGTTTCTGCCGATCCTGTTCGACCTGGTGAAGCACGAAGGCCTGTCGCTGGGCGGATCGGCGGGGGTGAACATCGCCGGCGCGGTGCGGCTGGCGCGCGAGCTTGGCCCCGGCAAGACCATCGTCACCTGCCTGTGTGATCCCGGCTCGCGCTATGCGTCCAAGCTGTTCAACCCGGAATTTCTGCGGTCGAAAGGTTTGCCGGAGCCGGATTGGGCGTAGGCCGCACAGCCTATTTCGCCTTCTGCTCCGCGATCCAGGCGTCCATCTGCTGATCCAGCAGCGCCAGCGGCAGCGGGCCCTCGACCAGCAGGGCGTCGTGGAAAGTGCGGATGTTGAACTTCGGCCCCAACTCCCGCTCGGCCCGCGCCCGGATCTCGCGCAGGCGGATTTCGCCGATCTTGTAGGCCGTGGCCTGACCGGGCCAGCCGATGTAGCGTTGAAGTTCGGTCTCGATATTGTGCGGCGCGAGCGCCGAGTTGTCGCGGAAACAGGCGCGGGCCTGTTCCTCGGTCCAGCCCATCCAGTGCAGGCCGGTGTCCGCGACCAGTCGGCAGGCGCGCCACATCTCATAGGACAGGCGGCCGAAACGTTCGTAGGGCGTGCGGTAGAAGCTCATCTCTTCGCCCAGATATTCAGCATACAGGCCCCAGCCCTCGGTATAGGCGCTGACATTGGCCTGACGGCGGAAATAGGGTTGGCCGGGCGCCTCCTGTTGCAAGGCGATCTGGAGGTGGTGGCCTGGCACGGCCTCATGCAGGGTCAGGGCGGGCAACTCGTACAGCGGACGCTGATCCAGCTTGGACGTGTTGACGATGTAATGGGCGGCGACGCCGTTCTGCATCGACCCGCCGTTGTAGCGGCCGGTGGTGTAGTTTTCCTCGATCTGCGGCGGCACGGGCTGCACGTCGTAGGTCAGGCGGGGCAGGGTGGCGAACAGGGGCGGCAGGCCGCCATCCGCACGCTTCGCCATCTCCGACGCCTGCTGCAACAGGGCCTCGCGGCTGGTCGCATAGAACTGAGGATCGGTGCGCAGGAAGTTCAGGAAGCCGGCGAAGTCGCCGGTCCAGCCCGACGCCTTCATCTCCACATCCATACGGGCGCGGATCCGCGCGACCTCGTCCAAGCCGATCTGGTGGATCTGGTCCGGCGTCAGGTCGGTCGTCGTGTGGCCGCGCACCAGATAGGCGTAGAGTGCCTTGCCGCCGGGCCGATTACCGATGCCCGGCTGGACCGGCGCCTTGGGCAGATAGTCGCTTTCGAGGAAGGCCAGCCAGGCCCGGCGCGCCGGAAGGATCACTTCCGAAACTGCCGCCGTCGCCTCTGCCGTCAGGCGATCCTTATCCGCTTGAGACACGGTCGAGGGCAGAGTCGACAGGGGCTTGAGCAGCGGTTCGACGTCCGGCTTGATCGCCACATCGTTTCGCGCCAGCGTCAGGGCGCTTTCGGTTACCGATTGGGCCTGGACCAGGCCGGTGTCCAGGCCGCGCCGGGCGTTGGCGGTCGTCTGGGCGTAAATTTGGCCGAAGCCCCGGATACGTTTGATATAGGCCTCGGCCTCCGCGACCGAGTTCAGGCGCGTGCTGCCGCCGACATAGAGCGCCCAGGTTCCGGGGCCGCCTTCGGAATCGAACGCCAGACGGCTGGTGTCGTAATCCAGCCCTTCCAGGCTGCGGTTGAGCGTATAGAGCAGGAAGGCGTGGTTGATGCCGCCGGCGTGGGAAAGACTTGCCGGGTCGATGGCCGTCAGCCGCCGCACGAACCCTTCCAGCGGCGCGCGCTGGGCCAGTTCAAACTCTCGCGACAGGTCAGGCACCCGGCCCATCGCCTCCACATCGCCCTCACCGCCGGCCGAGATCGGATCGACTGACCGTAGATAGGTCTCGTAGTCGGCGATGACGGCGTTCAGCGCGGCGTCTGCCGGGGCGGTTGCGACGGCGGCGGGCGGCGTCTGCGCAACGGCCGCAATCGGCGAACCAGCCGCAAGCATGGCTGCGATAGCCAGATAAGAAATCTTCATGACGCCCCTCCTGTCAGGAGAGGCACGCAAGCCGAGCTGAGCCGATGCGTCAACCGCAGACGGTGAAGAACCGCTCGATTTGCACCTTTGCGGCGGGATGGGCGGCATAGACGTGACGTTCGTCGTCAGCCCAGGCGGCGATCCAGCCCAGACGGCGGAATCTCTGGAAGACCGGATCCTTGGTCTTGGCCTGCGCCGTCAGCAGTTCGCCGTCATGCACGACGGCCGGCTCAGATGCGGCGCGATAGCGCTCGGTGTCGCCGCCGGATTCCAGATAGATTTCGCGGCCCGGCTTGTCGCTGGCGGCCGTCAGTTCAAGAGCGCTGGACCCGGCCTGACAGGCCAGCTTCAGCTTGACCTCGTCGCTGTTGGCGACGCCGTAGGCCAGCATGGCCTCCTGCCCATCGGTGTTCAGGAACCAGTCGTAACCGGGCGTGGGCGCGGGCGCCGATCCGGTCGCCGCAGAGCCGGCTGCGGGCATCGGGGCCTGGGTCGCGCAAGCCGCAAGGGCCGAGACGGCGATCAAGGCTGATATCAATCGAAGACGCATGCGTGGGTTCCTCAGCCGGCGCAGCGATCGGCGAAGCGACGCAGCTTGGCCATGTGCGGACGCTCGACGGTGATCGTGCTGGTGTCGTCGCCGACGGCGATCGTCATCCGGCCGTTCGACACGAAGGCGGAAAAGGCGGGGTGATCGACGGGGATGGCCGTCTCCAGCTTGCCGCCACGCCCGACGCGGGCCTCGCTGGTCGCCGTCGACCCGCCTGAGGTGATGCGGGCAAAGCCGGCGGACGCATCCTCGCCATAGACCGCGACCGAGACCGCGCCCGAACCCGGTAGGCATTGCAACGTGGCGCGCAGGCTGGCGGTGTCGGGGATGTCGTTGGCCAGCACCAGCGGTCCTTCGCCTTCGTAAAGACTCCAGGTCCAGCCTGCGCCGGGCGCAGTCTGTATCGCGGCCGCCATCAGGGCGGAGAGTATCAGCATCATGTGTCAGCCCCCGCCGACGACGCGCAGCGCCGCGTCGTCTTCAATGTCGCCAGACGCGGCTGTGACCGCAAGAGATCGGACGACCGCATTTCCCTTGAACGCGGTTATCCGTCAGCAGTTCAACCCGCAGGGTCGGCGCACGTCAGAACGGGCTGAAGCGTTCCGCCAGCGCCTGACCCACGGGTGGAGCCTGGACGCGGCTGACGTCGCCGCGACCGCCGTAGGAGATGCGCGCTTCGGCGATCTGGGTGTGGTTGATGGCGTTGGCCGATGAGATGTCCTCGGGGCGGACGATGCCGGCGACGGTCAGTTCGCGCACCTCGCGGTTGGTGCGCACTTCCTGCCGACCCTGGATCACCAGATTGCCGTTGGCCAGGACGTCGGTGACGACGGCGGCGATGGTCAGCGACACCTTTTCGGCGCGGGTGACCGAACCATTGCCCGATGACTTCAGATCGCCTTCCATGCCGACCATCTTCGACGGATCGAAGCCGCCGG
The DNA here is from genome assembly GCF_032067225.1 of Brevundimonas vesicularis. Lineage (GTDB taxonomy): Bacteria > Pseudomonadota > Alphaproteobacteria > Caulobacterales > Caulobacteraceae > Brevundimonas > Brevundimonas vesicularis_F. Next base: position 45,241 of record NZ_DAMBJX010000023.1, read on the forward strand.
GGAAGGCCCGGCCCAGGCTGCTTTCCAGGCCGAACAGGTTGCTGACGCCGGCGTTGATCTCGTTGGAGCGCGAGCGCTGGGTCGAATTCTGGGTCTGGGCGCGATCGTCGATGTCGATCTTGACCGTCAGGATGTCGCCGATATGACGCGCGCGCTGGTCGCCGAAGAAGGTGCGGGCGCCCGTGCGCCACAGGCTGTTGGCGCTGGCCGGCGTGGTCTCGCGCGCGGGCAGATAGGCTTGCTGCGCCGGGATCAGGGCGGCGGGATAGCCGATGGGGGCCAGTTCCGGGCCGCGCACCGTTTCGGCGACGGTCGAGCAGGCAGCGAGCGGGGCGAGGGCGGCGAGGATCAGGACGGCTTTACGCATGACTGGGATTCCCTAGCGGGCGGCGAACTGTTGGGGATTGGCGCGGGCCATGTCGGCGCCGGGGCCGGCGATGGCCTGGCCGGGACCGGAGGCGACCGCATCGATGACGCGGTTGGAGGCGGTGTTCATGATGGCGACCGGCTCGCCCAGACCGGCGCTGCGCATGGCCTTGCCCATGACGGCCAGGTTCACGCCGCCGACCTGATAGGTGACACGCACCATATCGTTGCGGGCGATGACCTGCGGCGCGGCGCCGGGGCGATAAGCAGCGCGGGCGGTGGGCTGGACGGCCAGGGCGGCGTCCGCCGGCGCGGCCTCGGTCACGGTCTGAACCGGTCCGGCCGAACGGCGCACGGCGACGCGGCGCAGGCCGTTCGGATTGCTCCAGTCCAGGCCCGCCTGACGCGCTTGGGCCTGAAGTTGACCGGCGTCCAGCACGACCGAGGGACCGACGCGTTCGGCGACGGCGACATTGGCCGCAGCGCCCGCGCCCTCGAAGATATCGCCCAGGGTGACGCGGCCGTCGTCGTCCACCGGGTTGGCGCGCAGCACGACCGGATTGGCGAGGGCGGCGCCGGCGAAGGCGCTGACGGCGGCGGCGAGCAGCAGGGAACGGATCAGGGTCATGGCCCTAGCCCTTCACTTGCGAGGCGACGGACAGCATCTGGTCGGCGGTGCTGATGACCTTGGAGTTCATCTCATAGGCGCGCTGCGCCACGATCAGGGCGCTGATCTCAGCCACCGCGTCCACGTTCGACGCCTCGGTGTAGTTCTGCATGATCTGGCCATAACCCGCGTCGCCGGGCGTGCCTACGATCGCCGGCCCGGACGCGGCGGTCTCCAGCAGCAGGTTGTCACCGATGGCTTCCAGTCCGGCCTCGTTGAAGAAGCTGGCCAGTTCGATCTGCCCGACCGTGGTCGGGGCGGGCTGTCCAGCCTGGGTCACCTGCACCAGGCCGGTCTTGGAGATCGACACCTTGGTCGCGTCCTGCGGAATGGTGATCGCCGGCTCCAGCAGATAGCCGTCGTCGGTCACCATCTGGCCTTCTGGATTGACCTGCAGATTGCCAGCGCGGGTGTAGGCCTTTTCGCCGGAAGGCAGGCTGATCTGGAAATAGCCCTTGCCGTCGATGGCCATGTCGTAAGGGTTGCCGGTCATCTGCGGCGTGCCCTGTTCGGTGACGCGGTAGACGGCCCCCGCCTTGACGCCCGCGCCGATCTGGATGCCGGTTGGAACCACGGTGCCGGAGGCCGAGGACTGGGCCCCCATGCGTTCGACGTTCTGATACAGCAGGTCCTGGAACTCGGCGCGCTGCTTCTTGAAGCCCACCGTGTTCATGTTGGCGATGTTGTTGGAGATGACCTCCACGTTCAGCTGCTGGGCGGCCATGCCCGAGGCTGCAGTGCGAAGTGCGCGCATCTTGAGGGGCTCCCTTAAGCGGCCTTGCCGAGGCGCTCGACGGCGCGACGGCTCAGGTCGTTGGTGTTGTCGATCATGCGCGATACGCTCTCATAGGCGCGGCTGATCTCGACGAGATTGGTGATTTCGATCAACGGATTGACGTTGGAAGACTCCAGCGAGCCCTGATGAACCCGGGCGTCGGCGGCCTCGATCGGCTGGGCGTTGGACTTATTGCGGTAGAGGCTGTCGCCGCCCTTTTCGAGCACGCCCAGCGTATCGAAGCGCACGACCGACAGCCGGCCGGTGACCTGTCCGTTCTGTGTGATCGTGCCGTCGGCGCCCACGCTGGGCGAGCCGAGCGCGGGGTCCAGCACGATCTCCGCGCCGCCGCCAAGGACGGCCTGACCCTGTTTGGTGGTCAGACGCCCTTCCGGATCCAAGGTGAAGGCGCCGTCGCGGGTGTAGGCTTCGCCGTTGGCGCCGTCACGCACGGTGAAGAAGGCGCCCTCGCCGGAAATGGCGAAGTCCAGCGAGCGGCCGGTCTGCTGCATCGAACCCTGGCCGAAGTCGCGGCCGACGCCGTTGTCCAGCACGAAGCTGGCCGACGGGCGGATCGAGTCGTTGCGCGCCCGCTGCCCGATCTCGGTCCCCAGCATCAGCTGCTCGACCTTGAAGCCGGTGGTGTTGGCGTTGGCGACGTTGTTGGCCACGAGGTCCAGTTCGCGACGCAGCGTCATCTGGCGTGACAATCCGATATAGGCGGCGTTTTCCACGAGAGTCGTGCTCCTTCGCCTCAGCCCTCGCAACGGCCGTGCCAAC
>NZ_DAMBJX010000024.1:0-46619 GCF_032067225.1 Brevundimonas vesicularis
AGGACGAGGCCGAAGACGATCCCTTCCTGGGCGTGAAGCGAATCCGGTGACTGCTGAGGTCCAGGCGAGGGTCGAAGGGGCCAAGGCTCTGGCCGCCGCCGGGCGGATGAACGCGGCCTTGGATATGCTGGCGCCGATAGCGCAGCAGGCCGATGCGCCGTGGCAGGCGCTGTCGGTCCAGGCCGATCTGATGAAGCGGGCGGGGCGTCTGGACGAGAGTACGGCGCTGTCGCAGCGCCTCGTCAAGGTTCGGCCGCAGAGCGTGCCCGCATGGCATAATCTGGCGTCCACCCTCGGCGATCTCGGGCGAGCGGCCGAGGCGGAAGCCGCATGTCGCGCCGCCTTGTCCATCGGCGGCGATGCGCCGGAAACCTGGCTGGTGCTGGCGCGGGCCTTGCAGGCGCAAAGCCGGTTCGACGAGGCTGACGACGCCTACCGTCAGGCGCTGCTGCGCCGGCCCGGCTATGGCGATGCGCTGCGTGATCTGAGCCAGTTGATCTGGATGCGGGATGCCGATCTGGAAACCGCCTGCGCGCCGCTGGATGCCGCCATAGCCGTATCGCCAGCGACGCCTTTGCTGCGCCAGATCAAAGCGAAGCTGCTGGAATATGCAGGGGAGGGCGAGCGGGCCTATCGCACCCTGGTCGCCGGACCGCTGGATGGGCCCGGGGAACTGGCGGCGGCGCAGGCGTGTCTGACGTGGGATCCCCTCGGGGCGCTGGACCATGCGAACCGGGCGGCGGCGCTGGCGGGCGGCGAGGTTCCGGCGATCATGGTGACCCAGGCCGAATGCCTGTTGGCGCTGGGTCAGGCCGAGGCGGCGCTGGTCACGATCGAGACGTTGCGGACGCGCGAGCCGCTGAACCAGCATGTGCTGGCCTTTCAGGCGACGGCCTGGCGGATGCTCGGCGATGTGCGGTACGGCCGGCTTTACGACTACGACGCCTTCGTGCGGCCGTATCGGCTGCGGGCGCCTGACGGGTGGGCGTCATTGGAGGCCTATCTGGTCGATCTGGCGAAGGCGCTGCACGATCTGCATACGCTAAAGACCCATCCGGTGGGCCAGTCGCTTCGCGGGGGATCGCAGACCAGCGCGTCCTTGGCTCAGAGCGAAGATCCGGCCATTCGCGCCTTCTTCAAGGCCATCGACAAGCCGATCCGCGACTATATGGCGGCGGTTGGCCACGGCGACGATCCGCTGAGGGCGCGCAATACGGGCGACTATCGCATCCAAGGCAGTTGGTCGGTGCGGTTGAGGCCGAACGGATTTCACGCCGACCATATCCATTCGAACGGCTGGCTGTCCTCGGCCTGCCATATCGAACTGCCGCCGGCGGTGCAGGGCGAGCGCCGCGAGGGCTGGTTGCGGTTCGGCGCGCCGCCCGGCCTGCCGAGCTTGGCGGCAGAACACTATGTGCAGCCCCGACCCGGCACGTTGGTGCTGTTTCCTTCCTATATGTGGCATGGCACCCAGCCGTTCGGCGGCGAGGCGTCGCGTCTGACGCTGGCGTTCGACGTCGTGCCGGCCTGATTCCAACGGACCTTCTGATGACCGATCACCCCCCCCCGCATCGCCCACGTTTCGTCGAGCAGTCGCCGGATCGCATCTCCCGCTTCTGGACCGAGGCGGGCGTCGGGCCGCATGCGGACGGGGGCTGGGCCGTGCTGTTGGATGGGCGCACGCCGAAAACGCCGGACAAGGCGGCGCTGGTCTTGCCGACGCAGGCTGCAGCGCAGTTGGTCGCGGACGAATGGGCGGCGCAGGGGCAGTTTCTGGATCCGTCGACCATGCCGGCGACGCGGCTGGCCTCCACCGCGATCGACCGGATCGGGCAGGCGCGCGATGCGGTGGCGGACGAGATCGCCGCCTATGCCGGGTCGGACGTGGTCTGCTATCTGGCTGAGCATCCGACGCCGCTGGTCGAACGGCAGGCGCGGCAGTGGGGGCCTTGGCGCGATTGGGCCGCGCGCGAGATGGGCGTGGCGCTGGAGCCGGTCGCCGGCATCGTGCATATGCCGCAGTCGCCGGGCGCCATCGCGCGGGTCAAGGCGCATGCCCTGTCGCTGGACGACTTCCGCCTGACCGGGCTGGCGACGGCCGTGCCTCTGCTGGGGTCGGCTGTGTTGGCTTTGGCGGTGGAACAGGGGGCGTTGGATGGCGCGGAGGCGTTCGACCTGTCGCGGATCGACGAGCTGTTCCAAGAAGAGCAGTGGGGCGTGGACGCCGAGGCCGCCGAACGCACCGAGGCGCGCCGCGCGGAGGCCCAACTGCTGGATCTGTGGTTCAGAGCGCTCGATTAAAGCGCTCTATTAGAGCGCGGGCGGCGTCGTCGAGGCGGCGATCAGCATCGCGCGTTCCTGATCGGTCAGGTGGCGCCAGCGACCCTCGGGCAGGTCGCCCAATACCAGCGGCCCGATGCGGGTGCGATAGAGATCTACGACCTCCAGCCCGACCAGTTCGCACATGCGGCGGATCTGGCGATACTTGCCCTCGGTCAGGACGAAGCGAAGGCGCTGCGGCTCGATCTGGGTGACGCGGGCGGGCTTTAGCGGCTTGTCGTTCAGCGACAGGCCGTGGCGCAGCTTGCTGAGCTTGCCTTCGGTGATCTGGCCTTCGACAACGACCAGATACTCCTTGTCCAGCTCGGACGCCGGGCCGATCACCGCCTTGGCGACGACGCCGTCCGACGACAGAAGCAACAGGCCGCGCGAATCCTCATCCAGCCGACCGATGGGGGGCAAGGAGGCATCCCGCGCAGGCGTCTCGCCTTCGCCGACACGATTGGGCGTCTTCAGCAGTCGCACGGCCGGGATCTTGCCGGGATCGGGCTGGCCCGAGACATAACCGATCGGCTTGTGCAGCACCAGGGTCATGCCCGTCGCCAAGGCCGCCTGGGCGGTGTCGTTCAGGGTCAGGGTTTCGCCCGGTTGAATCTTTCGGCCGGCGTCGCTGATGGTCTCGCCATCGATGGAGACCAGACCATTGGCGATCAGGGTATCGGCCTCGCGCCGCGAACAGACGCCCGTCTGGCCCAGCCACTTGTTCACGCGAACAGGTTCGTCGCCGTCATAGATGCGGGTGAAGGCCATGCGATTCCGTCGTCCAGTCGATGCGGCTGTCTAGAGCCGGGCGGGATCGCGAGCAAGCGGGCCGCCGCTTTCAGGATTAGTAGGGCCGGTCCGTTTGAACTGGTAGGTTGATCCGGCCGGGATCGTCACTATATCTGACGGCATTCCACAAATGAGCCAGAGTGCGGGACGACACGCGTCGGACCCGTCGATTTTCATTTTTCTGGTCATCGGCGTGGGTGGTTCGACAGCGTCGCTTGTCGGATCTGGATCAGTATTGAAACATCTCAAGGAGACGTCTTGTTCGCTCAAAACAAATCTTCCTCAGGCCCCCGTCGCACCGGTTACAACCGTCCTGTTCCCACCCGTCTGCGCATGGGGCTGGTGATGCGGCGTGACATGGCGTTCGGCGAGTTGGGCGACGTGGAGGGCGCGTTGCGGGCCGAAGGCGTGGGCTTGGCCCCGATTTCGACGGGCGACGCCAGTTTGATCGCCGGCGGCGTGACCGTGTTGGCCACCGCAACGGCCAAGGACATCGCCGAAGGCCGTCTGAAGGGTTTGGTCGTTCCGGGCGGTTCGACGGATGAGGCGTCGTTGGCGGCCGTGCGGTCGCTGATCGACCTGGCGCGCGCCAACGGTCTGACGGTCATCGCCTTCGCCGACGGCGTCACGCTGGCGGCCGACAGCTTCGGCTTATCGGCCCAGGCCGAGGGCGCGGTGTTTAAGGACGGGGGGGTGACCCTCCTGAACGAGCGGGCCGAACTGTCCAAGCTGGTCGGCGCGATCGTCTGATCAGACGGCGCGGAACAGCAGGATGAGGTTGTTCGCCGGCATCTGAACCCGCAGCGTGGCCGCAAGGCCATGCGAGCGGGCCAGGGTCTCAACCGCTTCGCGATCACGCAAACCCCATTGCACGTTTCGCGCCTTCAGGCTGGCGTCGAAGGCCGCGTTCGACTCCGCCAGCGGAACGTCGGCCTCGCGATAGGGGCCATAAAGCGCCAGCAGGCCGCCGGGTCGTCGCAAGACCCGATCGGTCAGATCCATCAGCCCCTCGGTCGCCGACCAGGGGCTGATGTGTGTCATGTTCGCACAATACAGGGCGTCAAAGGTGTCGGACGGCCATGTCGTGTGATCGCCGGCGTCTAGCGCCAACGGCGGCTTCAGGTTCGACAGATCGAGCTGGCGGCTCCAGGCGGTGATGCTTTCGCGGGCTTGATCGCTGGGGTCGCTGGGCGTCCAGTCCAGATCCGGCAGGGCGGCGGCGAAGGCGGCGGCGTGTTCGCCCGATCCGGACGCGATCTCGAGCACCGATCCACGCGCCGACAGATGGGCGCGGAGCACGCGAAGAATCGCCTCGGCATTGCGCCGCGCAGCGGGCGATGTCAGTGCGCCGTCCGGCAAGACGGTGATGGAGTCCAGGCTGTTCATTCGTCCTAGGTATCGTCGAAACGCGACGAACACATCTGCGATTTCTCACCGCGAAAGGCCGGTTGTTTGTGCATTTTTTGCGCAACTTGACGATCGCCCAGGCCCGGCGCAATTCGCTTGTAACAGTGCGTGATCGTCACGCTCTGAAGGCCACGACGGCGTCAGATCGTCGGACCTTTTCGCTCAGGAGACGCCCTTGTCCATTCTCACTACGCCCGGATTGCGCCCGGCGCCCACCGCCCATGCCGGGCTGATCGCCTGGGTCGAGCAGATCGCCACCCTGACCAAGCCCGCCAAGGTCCATTGGTGCGACGGCTCCGAGGCCGAGAAAGAGGCCATCACCGCCGACCTGCTGGCCAAGGGCACGTTGAAGGCGCTGGATCAGACCAAACGGCCGGGCTGCTACTACGCCGCCTCCGATCCCCGCGACGTCGCGCGCGTGGAGAGCCGCACCTTCATCTGCTCGGACGACGAGGCTGACGCCGGCCCGACCAACAACTGGGCCGATCCGATCGAGATGCGCGCCCGTTTGGATGGTCTCTTCGACGGCTGCATGGCCGGGCGGACGATGTATGTCGTCCCGTTCTGCATGGGCCCGCTGGGGTCGGAGATTAGCGCCCTAGGCGTCGAGATCACCGACAGCGGCTATGTCGCCCTGTCGATGGGCGTGATGACCCGCATGGGTAAGCCGGCGCTGGATCAGTTGGGCGATAAGGGCGTCTTCGTGCCGGCCGTCCATACGTTGGGCGCGCCGCTGGCCGATGGTCAGGCGGACGTGGCCTGGCCCTGCAACGACGACAAATGGATCGTGCATTTCCCGGAGACGCGCGAAATCTGGTCCTATGGTTCGGGCTATGGCGGCAACGCCCTGTTGGGCAAGAAATGCTACGCCCTGCGCATCGCTTCGATCATGGCTCGCGATGAGGGATGGCTGGCCGAGCACATGCTGATCCTGAAGCTGACGGATCCGAAGGGCCGGGCGAAATACGTCGCCGCCGCCTTCCCCAGCGCGTGCGGAAAGACGAACCTAGCCATGCTGCAACCGACCCTGCCGGGCTGGAAGGCCGAGACCATCGGCGACGATATCGCCTGGATGCGTTTCGGCGACGACGGACGACTGTATGCGGTCAATCCCGAGGCCGGCTTCTTCGGCGTCGCGCCGGGCACCAGCCGCAACACCAACCACAATGCGCTGGAGACCTTGGCCTCCAACACCATCTTCACCAACACCGCCCTGACCAACGATGGCGACGTCTGGTGGGAGGGGCTGACGAAACAGGCGCCTGAGGGCCTGACGAACTGGAAGGGACATCCGCACGATCCCGCGTCCGACGAACCCGCCGCGCACCCCAACGCCCGTTTCGCGGCGCCCGCCAGCCAATGCCCGGCCATAGCGCCGGAGTGGGAAGATCCCAGGGGCGTGCCGATCGATGCGATTCTGTTCGGCGGTCGTCGCGCCAGCGCCGTGCCGCTGGTAACCGAAGCCTTTGATTGGGAACATGGCGTATTCATGGGCTCGACCGTGGCGTCCGAAGGCACGGCGGCGGCTGAGAACAAGGTCGGCGAACTGCGCCGCGATCCCTTCGCCATGCTGCCGTTCTGCGGCTACAACATGGGCGACTATTTCGCCCACTGGCTGAAGATGGGGCAGGGGCGAGACGCCTCGAAACTGCCGCGCATCTTCTTCGTCAACTGGTTCCGAAAGGATCAGGACGGCCGCTTCGTCTGGCCCGGTTTCGGCGACAATGCGCGCGTGCTGAAGTGGATCAGCGAACGGATCGACGGCGAGGCCGAGGCGGTTGATACGGCGGTCGGGCGCGTGCCGTCCGTTTCCGCGTTGGACCTGTCAGGCCTGGACTTGACGCCGGCGCAATTGTCGACCCTGTTGGACGTGGATGCAGGCGTCTGGGCCGAAGAGGCGGCATTGATCCCCGACTTCTATCGCCAGTTCGACGATCGACTGCCGACTGCCCTGTGGAACCAGCACGCGGCCCTGGTCGCGCGTCTGGACGACGCCGGCGCGGCCTCGATGGCGGCGGAATAGGCGAAAGCCATCTTGCAATAGGGACGTTGCGGGTCAATCAGACGGCCCGTGACGTCTTCCTCTCCCATCGTGATCGTCGGCGCTGGCGTGCTTGGCCTCTGCACGGCGTTTGAACTGCATCGGCGCGGCCGGGCGGTGTGGGTGGTCGATCCCGGCGAGGTGAACGCCTCCCTGGTGGCTGCGGGGATGATCGCCCCGGCGATGGAATCGGCCATCGATGACGTGTCGCTCGATCGCGCCCAACTGTTTCGGGCGGGACGCGACCTGTGGTCCGAGTTCGCGAGCGCCGCCGGCATCGCTCTGGCGCGTCGACCCGCCGAATGGCGAGGCGGCGATGTGGGGGCGATGGAGGCGCGGTTGCGCGCGCTGGACTTCGACGCGCGGCGGGATGGCGCCAGCGTCACGACCGATGACGATTATCAGGTCGAGCCAACACAGGCTCTGGCGGCGCTAAGGCGAGCGCTGGGTGACGCTGTCGTAGCCGGGACGGTGACGACGATCGCCCGCATCGATGGCGGCTGGCGGCTCGAAGTCGGTGATCGGTGGCTGGATGCGGAGGGGGTCGTGCTGGCCACCGGCGCCGGTGACGCCATCATTGGTCTGCCCGAGACCGCGCGCCGTTTGATCGAGGAAATCCAGCCGATCCGCGGACAGATCGGCGTGATAGCCGAACATCTTGTCGATCATGTCGTGCGCGGACCAGGCGCCTATGTCGCGCCAATGGCCTCGGGTGCGGTCATCGGAGCGACGATGGAGCCTGGGCGGCGGGATACGGCGCCGGATGCCAAGGCGTCGGAACGTCTGACCCAGGCGGCTTGGGCTGCGCTGGGTCGGTCGCCCGAACCGCTGGCGATCGAATGGCGCGTCGGCATCCGGGGCGCGACGGCGGATGGTCTGCCGCTCGCGGGCGCGGCGTCTGGTGAAGAGGGCTTGTTTTTGGCCTTGGCGCCGCGTCGAAACGGCTGGTTGCTGGGGCCCTTGGTCGGCGCCGTGGTGGTCGATGGGATCGAGGGGCGGACGGCGTCGCCACACGCCCGCGCCCTCGACCCTGGTCGGTTCTAACCCTCCATCGCGAACCGGACGGTGAAGTTGACGGTCGCGCCGTCGACAGGCCGGCCGTCAACGGTGCGCGGGTTCATGCGGAACGACCGCGTCAGGCTCTGCGCGGCGCGGCCGAAGCCCTGGCCGCTCGGTGTCTCGCCCACGACCCGGCAGTCGTTCAGGCCGCCGTCCGCATTGACCACGCAACTAAGCGTCGCCGAACCCGGCGTGCCGTTCTCTGCGGCGCGGGTCGGATAAGCCCGCGCCATCTGCGCCGCCGAAGGCCGGCTGGCCCAAGATGGATTGTTAATCACCGACGGCGGGCGCGGCGGCGTCTCGACGGTTGCCGTGCCGCCCTCGACGCCGGTGGGGGCGACGCTGAGGGCCGGCAGACCGGGTTGGGCGGTCACGACGCCGGGCTCGGGCGGCGTCAGCGGGATCGTCTGCACCGTCGAGGGCACGGGGATCGCCGACTTGTGAATGGGCGTTGGCGGCGCCGCCGTTTCGGGCGTGGGCAAGGGCTTGGGTTTGGGCGGCGCCATCATCACCGAGACCGGCGGGTCGAGGATGTCGTCGATGGGCGCCGCACTTAGCTCGAATCTTTGATTATAAAGCGCCACCCCCGCCGCAACGTGCAGGACGACCGAGACGCCGATGGCGCCCAGCATCCAGCGCGGGATGGGTTTCTTACGTTCCCCGAAGTCGATCGAGCTGATCAAGCCGGGACCACCGGCAGCACGGATCATCATAACGTCACTCCCTCGTTCACCGCCCCCGCAGCGCCCGTAACTGCAAGTTGAGCGCGCAGGTTGTGGCGGCTTTACGGCGAAGTTTTCCCGTTCGACGAAGGTCGAGGCGTTAACGCGGCCGTTAAGAATTAAGAGTTGGTTAACTACGTTCGCCGACCCTTCGCACATGGGTATCGGAGCGATTCCATCGACAGGCGGAGTAGAGGCGGCCATCCGGCGCGCGTCGAACGCCGTTGGCGTGGACTATGACTTCCTGGTCAAGACCGCGCGGCGCGAGAGCGCGATGAACCCGTCGGCCAAGGCCCCGACCTCGTCGGCCGCCGGCCTGTTTCAATTCATCGAGCAGACTTGGCTGGGCACGGTCAAGCAGCACGGGGCCCAGCACGGCTACGGCCAGTACGCCGACCTGATCCATCGCGGGTCGGACGGACGTTGGCGCGTCGAGGGTTCAGCGCGCAATGTGGTGCTGGACCTTCGATTCGATCCTCATGCGGCCTCGACCATGGCGGCTGAGTTGACGGCGTCCAATGCCGCCTATCTGCGCGGACGCACGGGCAAGGAACCGGGCGCAGGCGATCTGTATGCGGCTCATTTCCTGGGGCCGGCCGGCGCCGCCGGTTTGATGGAGGCGATGGATCGTAATCCGGGCGGCAGCGCCGCAGCGCTGTTCCCCGACGCTGCGCGGGCCAACCGCAGCATCTTCTATCGCAATGGACGCGCCGCCACGGTCGCCGAGGTCCACGCCAATCTGCAGCGCACGGCAGGCGAGGGCGCACCCGCCGCCGGAGCCGGCGAGACGAAATACGCCGTGCCGAACCTGAGCGACAAGGACCAGATGCTGGCCGCACGTCTGGATCGGCTGAAGCAGGATCAAGGCCTTCTGGCGCTATTGCTCGGTCAGGATGGATCATCCAGCAGCGGCTTCGGCGGCGCTTTCTCGCCAAATGGCAAGGAATCGACCTGAGTCGTTGCATTGCAACCGATGGTAAACCGCCCGTTAAGCATGGCAGTCTCATTCTGGGATCAACGTCCGATTCCATCACGAGCCGTCCATGACCGCCTTCCGCGCCCGCCTGACAGAAGTGGACATCCGACGCCTGATCAAGGCGACGGACGACGATGAGCGGGCCGAAGCGGCGCACAAGCTGTGCCGCAACATGGAGCGCGCGGAACTGAATGAGGACGACAGGGCGGCGGCGCAGAAAATCCTGCGTCTGCTGGCCAATGACGCCGCCGAACTGGTGCGTCGCGCCATGGCCGTGACGCTGAAGGCGTCCGATCTGATTCCCAACGACGTGGCGCGCAAACTGGCCGGCGATCTGGACAGCATCGCCCTGCCGATCATCGCTTCCTCGCCGGCGTTCAGCGACGAGGATCTGATCGAGATCGTGCGCGCCGGATCGGTCGTGCGTCAGGTCGCCGTGGCGGGGCGGGCGCGGGTGTCGCGCGATGTCGCAACCGTGTTGGCGGCCGAAGGATGCGAGCAGTCGGTTCGCACCTTGGCGGCGAATGACAACGCCGACCTGTCCGAAGGCGCGCTGGCGACCGTCGTCGAGCGTTTCGCCGAAGCGCCTGAAGTCCTAGCCGCCGTAGCCTATCGCCAGGTCCTGCCGCTGCATGTGACCGAACGGTTGATCCAACTGGCCAGCGAGGCGGTGCGCGAACATTTGATCAGCCATCACGCTGTGGCGCCGGAAACCGCGATCCGTCTGGCCCAATACTCTCGTGAGCGGATGACGGTCGATCTGGTCGATCAGGCCAGCGCCAGCGCCGATCTGGCGGCCTTCATGGCCCAGCTGAACGCCCGTCGCGTCCTGAACGCATCCCTGCTGCTGCGCGGACTAGCGCGGGGTCAGATGGCGATGTTCGAATATGGGCTGGCCGAACTGGCCAACACGCCCCATCACCGCGCCTGGCTGATGGTGCATGACGCCGGTCCGCTGGGGCTGAAGGCAATCTATGATCGCGCGGGTTTGCCGCCGCGCCTGTTCCAAGCCTTCCGCGCGGGCGTCGACACCTGGCGTGCGCTCGCGGCGGAGGGGATCGATACGTCGAGCGCTTATTTCCGCGATCAGATGCTGGAGCGGTTCCTGACCCAGCGTCCGGCCGTGCTGCGCGACGATCTGGCCTATCTGATGGAGCGGCTGGATCAGTCGCCGTCGCTCAGCCTGACCGCCGCCAACGCAGCCTGATCCTGAGAGCCTGATTCACGGCATCGACGAAGTCGCGAAGTGACTCGTCTCAACCGATCAGGCTTCAAGAAAAAGGTCCGCCGGAGACGACGGGCCTTTCGCAAACGGCTGGAGGGACTTCAGCCCGCGAGGTGATCTGCGACGCGCGCTTCCAGGGTCTCGGCCAGGGCGCGGCCGGTCGGATGTTCGTCAGTCTTGATCTGGTCGCGGACGACGGCGCGGATGGCGTCGATATGGGCGTCCAGGATGGCGATGGGCGCAGTCATGCGGCGATCGGCGTCGTCCAGCATCTTGCACAGCGAACCAGCGATGCGGGTGACCAGCGGATATTCGTAGGTCGTCCCCAAACCCTTCAGATCGTGGGCCCGGAAATACAGAGCCTCTGCGGTGACGGGGGTGTAGCCCTGCTCGCGGATATCGGCCTGGGCCTTGTCCAGCTTGACGATCTCGTCGTTCAGCCACTGGCCGAACTGGGCCGACATGGCTTTCAGCGCTTCCTCTGCACGGGCGATGGCGTCGGCGTTGATGCCGAAGCCGCCGCCGACCTTGAGCCGCAGCGAGTTGGTCGGAGGGGTGATCTGCGCCGGATTGCTCATGGCGGGCTCCATAGGACGTTCACGCGAAGATACGGTGGCGGGCTTAAGAAGCCGTGACCGATCAGTTGGCGAACTGTTCGGCCATTACGCGTTCGTCGAACGACCGGCCCGCATCGAAGAGCATGCTCAGGGTGACGTCACGACGCTCGCGCACCTCGACGCGGGCGACGCGTCGGACCTCGAAGTTGTCGGCGGTCGCCGAGACTGGGCGTTTGTCGGCCTCCAGAACCTCGAACCGCACCTTGGCGCCGTGCGACAACAGGGCGCCGCGCCAGCGTCGGGGACGGAAGGCGCTGATGGGCGTCAGGGCCAGGATGCGGGCGTCCAGAGGAATGATCGGGCCGTGCGCCGACAGGTTATAGGCGGTCGATCCCGCAGGCGTCGCTACGAGGCAGCCATCGCAGGATAGTTCCTCGAGACGCACGCGCTCGTCGACGGTGATGCGCAGCTTGGCCGACTGGCGCGTCTGGCGCAGCAGCGACACCTCGTTGATGGCCAGACCGGTGTGGACCTCGCCGCTTTCGGTCCAGGCATCCATCTGCAGAGGGTGGATGACCGTCCTTTCGGCCGTCGCGATCCGCTCAAGCAGACCGTTTTCGTCGTAGTCGTTCATCAGAAAGCCGACCGACCCCCGGTTCATCCCGTACACGGGCGTGCGCTGGCGCAGGTTGCCGTGCAGGGTTTCCAGCATCTGCCCGTCGCCGCCCAAGGCCACTATTACATCGGCCTCGTCTTCGGGCACGGCGCCATAGCGGGCGATCAAGGCCTTGCGCGCCGCCTGGGCTTCGGGCCGGTCGCTGGCGACGAAGGCCAATCGGGGCGACGACGGCAGGGGAGAGGGGCTTGACTGAGTCACTTGGCGACGTGGCCCGAGCTTGCGCGCAGAGTCAAACGGTCGCGGGCCTGTGCATCATCTGATGGAAGGCGCGAGAGGCGGCGTGCGCGCTCATCGGCGTCGCCTTCCAGCCGCCGTCGGCGGGCATTCCGCCCGAAAGCTTGCGCACCTCGACCAGAACGGAGGCGAAAACGGCCTTATCCACGCCCACGGCGATGCAGGCCAAATAAAGCGGCTCGGCGGTCGGAGCCCGGATGGCGTGATGCACCTGTGCTTCGCTGAAGCCGCCCAGAACCGCCAGCGTCTGTTCGAACAGTTCGAAACGCTGTTCTCGTAGCGCGCGGACCAGCAGACCGGGGCGCAGCTGGCCGGCGGCTTGAAGTTTTTCCACCAGTCGTCGTTCCGCGTCGATGCGTGCGCGATCCTCGGTCATCCGGGCGGACATGGCGCGCCATTCCGGGCTGCCGACAGCCTTCGCCGCCGCGTCCTGAACCGCCGCATTCAACTGGTCGTCGTCGATGCGGAAGCGTTCGCCGATCGACTGACGCAGAGCTTGGCCGACCCATTGATAAAGCTGCTGAGCCAGTTGTTCGTTCAGCCTGGGGTGACGCGTCAACGGCGCCCGCAGGCCCGCGATGCGGCGCGAATGATCGACCAGCTTGCGCATGGCGTCTTCGCCAATGTCGGCCGTACGGTTGGACGCCAGTGCCGTCATGGTGACGGGTTCGGCGCGATCGACGATCGTGTCCACGACCGGCCGCGCCAGCTGCGGGCGCCGGGCGACGGCGATTTGATGCTCCAGCGTCGCCTCGATCAGCAGGCGTATCAGGTCGGCGTTTTGAAGAAGCGGGCTGGAGGTGATGACCGGGCGGGCGATCTCGATCTCATCCAACGCCAACATATTGACCAGCGCAGGCGGCGCCCAGTCGACGCCCGCGATCCGTTCGGACAGGGCCAGTCGAATATCCCGCTCGGCCTGGGCTGTCAGAGCGAGGAAAATGTCGCTGAGCAGCGGCGCGACCTTGGGTGGCGGCGGATTGGATTCACACAGCGAGGTGACCTTAAGCAGCAGGCGCTGACGGTCGTCGGCCGAACGGCTGCTGGCCAGCACCATAAGCTCAGACACAGTCCGGTCGTCCCAGGCGTCGCGGGGCGGCTCCAGTTGAACGACAGACAAGGCGGCTCCCCGAACCGGCGACGATGCTTAACCATATGCTTGCGTGATGAAGACCCGGTTAAGCAAGGCCGCCGCAGGGGGTGCCGTCACGTCAACGGCGGCCTTGTCGGCTTGACGACGCGACCGCGCGGGGTGACGGTTTGTCAAAGCCCATCCAGAGGCAGGAGGAAATCATGGCGGACGGAACCAGTCCTTCGATCAAGTCGCGCGTGTCCGAGGCCGAATGGCAGGTTCGTGTCGAGCTGGCAGCCCTCTATCGGCTCGTCTCCTTGAACGGTTGGGACGACATGATCTTCACCCATATCTCGGCGCGCGTGCCCGGGCCGGAGCATCATTTTCTGATCAATCCCTACGGCTTTTACTTCGACGAGATTACGGCCTCGTCGCTGGTGAAGGTCGATCTGGAAGGGAACATCGTCCAGGACACGCCCTATTTCATCAATCCGGCGGGCTTCACCATCCACTCGGCCGTCCACGCCGCGCGCGAAGACGCCAAGTTCGTCATCCATCTGCATACAGTGAACGGCGTGGGCGTCGCCGCTCAGGCCGAAGGTTTGCTCCCCGTCAGTCAGAACGCGTGTTTACTACAGCATCAGGTTGCGTATCATGGGTACGAGGGGTTGGCCCTGAACCATGACGAACGCGAACGTCTGGTCGCCGACCTGGGGGACAAACCGCTGATGCTGCTGCGAAACCACGGCACGCTGGCGGTCGGGGAAACGGCGGCTCAAGCATGGATCGGCATCTTCTTCCTGGAGAGGGCCTGCGCGCAGCAGGTTGCGGCGTTGTCCGGCGGGCGCGAGCACATCCTGTTGGCGCCGGACGAAGCGCAGGCCGAGACCAAGGAGCAGGGGCGCGGCATTGGGTTCATCTCGTCGCTGGCCTGGCCGGGCGCTCTGCGACAGCTGGATCGAAAGTCGCCGGGCTACGACGCCTAATTCCCGTTGTCGCGGGGGCGCTGGTCCTCGCGGCATCGACGCCGACTGAAGTCGTCGCCGGCGCCTGGACCCAGCCGAAAAGCAAGGGCCAAGCCATCGTCAAATATGAGCGGCTGAGCGCCGACACAGGTTTCGACGCTGGTGGCGAAGAGCGTGAGCTGCGCGGCCAGCGGCGCGACGCGACCTTGGGTCTGTTCGCCGAATACGGCGTGTCGGATCGGCTGACGCTTCAGCTGAAGGCGGACTGGCAGGACGGCGAGGACCCCTTCGTCAACTACAGCGGACGCGGTCCAATCGAAATCGGTGCGACCTGGCAGGTCTGGCGCGACGACCTGAACGCCGTCAGCCTTTACGGCGGCTATACCAAGGCCGGGGAGGGGCGCAACGCCGGCTATGCCGCGCCGGGCGTCGGCGATCACGATTGGGAGGCGCGCGTGTCGGTCGGCCGGTCCCTTAGCGAGATGGGCGAGCGCTGGGGAATGGACGGCGCATTTGTCGAGCTTCAGGCCGCATGCCGTCTGCGGGACGGCTTGCCGGATGAAACCCGAATCGACGCCACGGCGGGCGCCCGGCTCGGCGAGGATTGGATGATGCTGGGTCAGGCGTTTGGCGGCGCGGCCGACGGCGGCGCGCGCTGGCTGTCCTTGGAAGCCTCGGTGGTGCGTGATTTCGGCGCCTGGAGCTTGCAGGCCGGATGGAGACAAACCGTCGCAGGCCAGGAGATTCCCATCAGCCGCGGGCCCGTTCTTTCGATCTGGAGACGATTTTAGGCAAGATTTCCGCGACGGAAAATGTGATCCGGCACGTTACTGATACGTAACATTGCGCGCACTTCATTACCCGGTAATGCATGCGGCGTCCCCCTGACCGAGAGACCCCCCGCGTGATCAAACGTCACTTCTTCCTCGTCGCCGCCGCTGTCCTGCTTGCCCTGATGGTCGTCGCCGCCATCGTCAAAGTCTCCGCTGGAGACGAAAAGAAGGCGGCAGGGCCGGGCGGCGGTCGCGGACGCGGGGCGCAGCAGGTGTCGGAGGCCGTTGTCGCGCAGCGGCCCTTCTCGGATCAGATTCGCGTCTTGGGCGTGGCGCGCGGCGAGCGGTCGGTGAATGTCACCTCTTCGACCACCGAACTGATCACCCGCGTCCTGTTCGCGGACGGCCAGTACGTCTCGGCCGGCGCGCCACTGGTCGAACTCCAAGCGCGTGAAGAAGACGCGGCCATTATCGAGGCTCGCGCCAACGTCAATCAGGCCCAGCGCGAATACGATCGCTACAAGGCCCTGGCCGACCGGGGCGTCGCGCCCCAGGTCATGCTGGAACAGGCCGAGACCGGGTTGGAAACCGCGCGAGCGTCGTTGCAGGCGGCCCAAGCGCGTCGCGGCGATCGTGTAATCCGGGCGCCGTTCTCCGGGCGCGTCGGTCTGACGACGGTGACGCCCGGCACGTTGATCAACCCGGGCGCGGTGATCACGACGCTGGACGACACCTCGACGATCCGCGTCGATTTCCCCCTGCCTGAGCGCTATCTGAACCTGCTGCGTCCCGGCGCCCAGCTGACGGCGACGGCAGATGCCTATGGCGACGAGCCGTTTACGGGCCGGATCGCCCTAATCGACACACGCGTCAACGAAACGACGCGCGCCGCAACCGCGCGCGCGGAGTTCCGCAACCCCGGCGGCCGCATCCGTCCCGGCATGCTGATGCGCGTCGCGGTCCAGCAGGGCCAGCGTCAGGGCGCGGCCGTGCCCGAGTCGGCCGTGCAATACGAAGGCGCCGGCGCCTTCGTCTATCGCATCGCGCCCGGCCAGAACGGCTCGACCGCCCAGCGGGTCGAGGTCGAGACCGGGGCCGTCGAGAACGGCTTCGTTGAGATCCTGTCCGGCATCGAGGCGGGCGACCGCATCGTCGGATCGGGCCTGAACCGTATTCAGCCGGGCGCGCCGGTCAGCGTAGGCGGCCAGGGTCGCAAGTCGGGCGCCGCCAAATGATGCTGTCCGACGTCTCGGTCCGGCGGCCCGTCTTCGCGGCCGTCGCGGCCATCGTGCTGTGCGTGATCGGCGCGGCGGCCTTCTTCTTCCTGCCCGTGCGCGAACTGCCGGACGTCGATCCGCCCATCGTCTCGGTCAACACCAGCTACGCCGGCGCCTCGGCCGAGGTCATCGAGAGCCGCATCACCGAGCCGGTAGAGCAGCAGATCGCCGGCATCCAGGGCGTCGAACGTATCAACTCGACCAGCCGCGACGGACGCTCCAACGTGAACATCGAGTTCTCGCTGGACCGCAATATCGACGACGCCGCCAACGATGTGCGTGACCGCGTCAGCCGCGTGGTCGGCCGCTTGCCCGATCAGGCCGACCCGCCCGAGGTGGCCAAGGCCGATTCCGACAGCCAGCCGATCATCATCGTCTTCCTGCGCTCGACCAGCATGAACCGGCTGCAGCTGACCGATTACGCCGACCGCTATCTGATCGACCGGATGGCGACGGTGCCCGGCGTGGCGCAGGTCAACATCTATGGCGAGCAGCGCTATTCGATGCGGATCTGGCTGGATTCCGCGGCCATGGCAGCGCGGGGCCTGACGGTCAACGACGTCGAGACGGCGCTGACGAACCAGAACGTCGAACTGCCCGCCGGCTCGCTGGAATCGACGGACAAGGACTACACCGTCCGCGTGGCGCGCACCTACGCCCTGCCGGAAGACTTCCGTCAACTGCCCATCGGCACGCGAGGCTCGGCCTCGGCCTCGGCGACGGTCGCCACGGGGACAGGCAGCGGCTCGTCAGCCATCATCCAAGGGCAGCCGACTTATGTGACGCGCCTTGGCGACATCGCGCGCGTGGAGGAAGCGCCGGAAGAAGACCGGCGTCTGTTCCGCGGCAACGGCATGGATCAGATCGGCCTGGCCGTGACACGTCAGGCGCAGTCGAACGACCTCGCCATCTCGGACGGCGTCCACAAGATGATCGAGGAAATCCGGCCGACACTGCCGCCGGGCGTGACCATCGAGGTCGGATCCGACAACTCGGTCTTCACCTCGCACGCGATTGACGAAGTCTGGATTACCATCGGCATCTCCATGGCGCTGGTGGCTCTAGTCAATTTCATCTTCCTTGGCAGTCTGCGGGCCGCGCTGATCCCGTCCATCGTGGCGCCGATCTGTCTGCTGGCGACATTCATCGTCTTGGCCCCGCTAGGCTTCTCGCTGAACCTGCTGACTCTGCTAGCCCTGGTGCTGGCCATCGGCCTCGTGGTCGATGACGCCATCGTGGTGGTTGAGAACATTCAGCGTCGTCTGGATCTGGGCGAGCCGCCTCTGGTCGCCGCCGAACGCGGCGCGCGCCAGGTCTTCTTCGCGGTCGTGGCCACCACCATCGTGTTGCTGTCAGTGTTTGCGCCGCTGCTGTTCCTGCCGGGCTATGTCGGACGTCTGTTCGTCGAACTGGCCGCAGCGATCGCGGCGGCTGTGGCCTTCTCCGCCTTCCTGGCGCTCAGCCTGTCGCCGATGCTGGCCTCCAAGATTTTGCGACCCGCCCATGGCGGCGGCTGGGTGGCGCGCAAGGTCGATTGGGGCATGGATCGGCTGAAGTCGTCTTATGGTCGGTCGCTGGACATGCTGTTGGGACGACGCATCGCCGTGATCGGCGTCGGCGCCCTGATCCTGCTGGTCGCAGCAGGGGCGGGCGGCATCTTCCTGACCCTGCCCAACGAACTCGTGCCGGACGAGGATCGCGGCCGGGTGACGGTGCGCGTCGCCGGGCCCGAAGGCGCGGGCTTCGACTATACCCGCAAGATCATGCTGGGGCTGGAGCCTCTGCTAGCCGAATACAAAACCAGCGGCGAGGCCGACAGCTATCTGGTGTCCGCGCCCGGCTTCGGCGGCGGCAGCTTCAACTCGGGCAATGCGGTCCTGACGCTCGCCGATTGGTCCAAGCGCGACCGCTCGGCGGCTGAGATCGCTCAGGAATTGAACGGCAAGCTGCGCGGCCAGACCGGCGCCCAGGTCAACGCCTCCACCCCCGGCGCCTTCCAGCGCGGCGGCGGCAACTCCAATTCCATCGAGTTGATCGCGACCGGCAGCGACTATCAGCAGATCTACGCCTGGCTTCAGCCTATGCTGGCCGCGGCCCAGGCCAATCCCGGCTTCTCGCGTCCGCGCCTGAACTATGAGCCGAACTCGCCGCGTCTGCTGGTCGATGTCGATCCGCAAAAAGCCGCTGCCTTGGGCGTTTCATCACAATCCATCGGCCGTACGCTGGAGACCATGTTCGGCTCTCGCCGCGCCACGACCTACATCAAGGGCGGTCAGGAATACGATGTCATCCTGCAGACGGAGCGTGACAATCGTCGTGAGGTCGCCGATCTTGAAGCCCTGTATGTGGCAACCGGGGGCGGCCAACTGGTGCCGCTGTCGGCCGTGGTCACGACCAAGACCAGCGGCGACACGCCGGACCGTCGCCGTCTGGATCGACAACGCGCGATCTCACTGCAGGCCGACCTCAATCCCGGCACCACGATCGACGACGCGATCCAGTTCCTGAACGCCGAGGCGGCCAAGCAGCCGCAAGGGGCCGTCGTCACCCAGTGGGGCGGGGCGGCGCGCGATCAGCAGGAGGCAGGCGGGGCGGTGCTCGCGGCCTTCGGTCTGGCGCTTTTGCTGGTCTTCCTGGTTCTGGCGGCCCAGTTCGAAAGCTGGATCACGCCTGCGGTCATCATGCTGACGGTGCCGCTGGCGGCGGCGGGCGGGCTTTTCGGCCTGCTGATGGCGGGCTCCAGCCTGAACATCTACAGCCAGATCGGCCTCATCATCCTGATCGGGGTGGCGGCCAAGAACGGCATTCTGATCGTCGAGTTCGCCAACCAACTGCGCGACCAGGGGCGCTCGATCCGGGAGGCGATTATCGAGTCGTCGTCCTTGCGTCTGCGTCCGATCATCATGACCTCGATCGCAACCGCCTTCGGCGCCCTGCCGCTGGTGCTGTGGCAAGGCGCCGGCGCCGGCAGCCGTCAGACGATCGGCGTGGTGATCTTCACCGGCGCCATCTTCGCCACCGTCCTGACCCTGTTCGTGGTCCCGGTGATCTATGGCGTCCTGGCGCGCTTCACCAAGTCGCCGGAATGGACCGCCCGCAAGATCGAGGAGTGGGAAGCCCAGGAACTGCGCGAAGGCGGCCCCAAGGAACTGCCCGAGGCCTGACGGATCAGGAGGCGGGCGCCGGCTCTGGCTTGTAGTCCGTCTCCACCTTCAGGAAGGCGATGACGTCGCGGCGATCCGTGGCGTCGGGCAGACCGGGGAAGGTCATCTTGTTGCCAGGCAGGAAGGTGCGCGGGTTTTCCAGCCAGTGATCCAGCTTCTCGGCGTCCCAGGTGAAGGTCGCCGTGCGCATGGCGTTGGAATAGTTGTAGCGGGGACGATCTCCCGCCTTGCGGCCGAACACGCCGTATAGGTTTGGACCCGCCATGTCCGGCCCGCCTTCGCCAATGGTGTGGCAGGCGCGACAGCGCGCAAACGCCCGACGCCCGTTCTCGAGATCACCCGCATTGTAGGGGGCGGGCAGGGAGGCCAGCAGTGTCGCCTTTTCCGCATCCGTCAGCACGTGAACCGGCGCGGCAGGCGTGGTTGCGGACGGCTCGCCCTGGCCACAGGCGGCCAGGGTCAAAAGCGGGGCCAGAAGAAGGGGGGCGACGAGGGCGTGGCGTGTCATGGCGGCTTCCTGTTTGCCTTGTGATAGCGCAACGCACCGGCGCGGCAATTGGTCAAGCTGTCCTGCTGGACGTAGCCCCCTCGCACCTGATAATCAGTGTCAAAGAAACGCGGAGCCGTGGGGGAGCGGCCTCGCCCGTGCGAGCGTAGAATTGACCGACACCATCAAGTTGAGCCAAGCCCGACGCGGCGATCGCGGCGTCATCGTTCAGGTGGGCGCCCATTGTCACCATCAGGGCGAGGCGGTCGAGCTGGAACGCCGTCTGCTGGAACTGGGCTTTGTCGAAGGCGCGCAGATCGAACTGCTGCACGAAGGTCTTTTCGGACGCGACCCGATCGCCATGAAGGTGGACGACATGCGCGTGGCCCTGCGTCGCCACGAGGCGGAAAGCCTCTCGATCCGGCTGGGCGCCGCCTGATGGACATTGCGCTGAAGACGGCTCGTGTCGCGCTGGTCGGCAATCCCAACAGCGGCAAGACGGCCCTGTTCAACGCCCTGACTGGCGCTCACCAGAAGGTCGCCAACTACGCCGGCGTGACGGTGGAGCGCAAGGAAGGCCTGATCCGCGCCGCCTCGGGCCGCACGATGTCGGTGCTGGACCTGCCCGGCACCTATTCCCTGCGCGCCCGCAGCCCTGATGAGGAGGTCACGCGCGACGCCGTCCTAGGGCGACTGGCCGGCGAGACGCCGCCCGACGTGGTGGTCTGCGTCGCGGACGCCACTAATCTGCGTCTGGTCCTGCGCCTGATTCTGGAGCTCAAGGCCGTCGGTCGGCCGATGGTTCTGGCGCTGAACATGTATGACATCGCCCAGCGCCAGGGCCTGCGGATCGATCTGGAGCGACTGCGCGACGAACTGGGCGTGCCGATCATCACCACCGTGGCCACCCGCAAGCGCGGCATCGACGATCTGGTCGCCGCCATTGAGGACCAGGCCGCCGTCGCCGCCGTGACCGAAAGCCAATGGCGCAGTCCGGACGCCGCCGAGTTGCGAACCGCCGCCCGCGAGGCCGAGCGGATCATGAAGGCCTGCGTCCGCCCGCCTGAGCGGCCCGACACACTCACCGGCAGGATCGACTCGGTGCTGCTACATCCGGTCGGCGGGCTGCTGATCCTGTTCGCCCTGCTGTTCGTGATGTTCCAAGCCGTGTTCAGTTGGGCCGCGCCGGTGATGGACGGCATCGAGGCCGGCATCGGCTGGCTGGGCGGCCTGGTCGCCAATGTGCTGCCGGACGGCCTGCTGCAAAGCCTGATCGTGGACGGCATCATTTCCGGCGTCGGCAGCGTGCTGATCTTCCTGCCGCAGATTTTGATCCTGTTCCTGTTCATCATCGCGCTGGAAGACTTCGGCTATATGGCCCGCGCCGCCTTCCTGATGGACAAGATCATGGGCGGGGCGGGGCTGCACGGCCGGGCCTTCATCCCACTGCTGTCCAGTTTCGCCTGCGCCATTCCCGGCGTCATGGCGGCGCGGGTGATCGATTCTCGGCGCGACCGCCTGACCACCATCCTGGTCGCGCCGCTGATGACCTGCTCGGCGCGCATCCCAGTCTATACATTGATCATCGCGGCCTTCATTCCCAATAAGACGGTCTGGGGCTTCGCGAACCTGCAGGGCCTTGTGATGTTCGGCCTCTACGCCGCTGGCATCGTCAGCGCCCTGATCGTGTCCCTGCTGATCCGCAAGGTGTTCTGGCGCGGTGCGGTCGAGCCCTTCATGATGGAGCTTCCGGCCTACAAGACGCCGGACCTGCGCAGTGTCGGCTTCAATCTGTGGCTCCGGGCCAAGATTTTCCTGAACCGGGCGGGCCGCATCATCCTGCCGCTCGTGATCATCTTGTGGGTGCTCGCGACCTTCCCCTATCCGCCGGAGAATGCGACCCTGCCGGCCATCGACTATTCGTTCGCGGGCATGATCGGCCGGGCTCTGGAGCCGATATTCGCCCCCATCGGCTTCAACTGGCAGATGGTCATCGCCCTGATCCCCGGCATGGCGGCGCGCGAGGTCGCGGTGGCGGCGCTGGGGACCACCTACGCCATCGCAGACGCCGAAAATGCGACGGGGCTTCTGGCCTCGACCCTTGCGTCGCACTGGTCTCTGGCGACGGCGCTGTCCTTCCTGGCCTGGTACATCTTTGCGCCCCAGTGCGTGGCGACCTTGGGCGTCGTGCGGCGCGAGACCAACTCGCTGAAATGGACCTGGATCATGATCGGCTACATGTTCGGTCTGGCCTATCTGGCGTCGCTGGTGACCTATCATGTGGCGGTGGCGCTCGGAGGCGGTTAAGCCTGAGCGGTTCGCCGCCTTCGGGACGTCTTGATGAATCCTGTACTCGCCGCCGCCATCATGGGCGGGCTGGGCCTGATCGTCGGCAGTTTTATCGCCGCCGTCAGCGTTCGCCTGCCGCGCGACGAGGACATCGTCGTCGCCCGCTCGCGATGCCGGGGCTGCGATCAGACGTTACGCCCCTGGGAGCTTGTGCCGGTCTTCAGCTGGCTTGCCTTGCGCGGTCGGTGTGCGCGATGCCACACCCGGATTTCGCCGCGTTATCCCCTGATCGAGTTAGCTTCGGCCGGCGTCGGCGTCTGGGCCGGGGTGTGGGGCGCGACAGGCGGCGCCTCGACGTTCATGATCGCCGTCACGGCCGTTCTGGGTTGGCAGCTGTTGCTGATCGCCATCGTCGACGGTGAACACTTCTGGCTGCCGGATAGTCTGACGCTGCCCTTGATCTCGACAGGCGTCACGGTCGCGCTGATTCTGGATTGGGGGCTCGGCTTTTCCCATCTGATTGGCGCGGCCGTCGGGTTTTGTGGTCTGTGGCTGGTCGGCTGGCTGTATCAGCTCGTCCGCAAGCGCCAGGGACTGGGGGGAGGCGACCCCTTCCTGTTCGCCGGGGCAGGGGCCTGGGTCGGCTGGATGGGCCTGCCCAGCGTGCTGCTGTGGGCCTGCGGGGTCGGGCTCAGCCTGGTCTTCGGCATTCTGGTGGTCCGGCGCAGCGTCAGCGGATCGGAGAAACTGCCTTTCGGCGTTTTCCTGGCCGTCGGGATCTGGATGACCTGGCTGTATGGGCCGTTGGGCCTCTAACGTCCGGTCGTCAGCTTGACGATGATGATGGCCGCCGTATCCAGAATGGCCTCTGGCGTATCGGCCCGTCGCAACAGATCGAAACTGGCCGCCGTCGATTCCGCGATGGAGGCGATCTGATAGGAGGCCAGCCTCGGATTGTAATCCTTGGGATGCAGACCGCTGGCGTGAGCCTGGGCCACACGGCGTTCGATGGACAGGTGAAGCCGGCGCAAGCGGCGCACCCGGCTTTCGACGAAGGCCGCGTCGCCATTGTCAGCCAGCATGTGTTCGACACGCAGCACCTGACCGTGGCTGCGCCAGATGGCCATCACGTCCAGAATGAAGGCGCGCGCGATGACGAAGGCCTTGTCGCCCGGCCAGTCGGCCTGGAAATGCGCGGCCAATCCCTGGAAATCCGTCGCGGCGACCTCGCACAGCGCCAGAACAGGCTCTTCGACCGTCTTGAAATAGGTGTAGAAGTTGGACGGCGACACGCCGGCGGCCGAGGCCACATCGGCGACGCGGATTTCCCCGTAATGCCGCTCATTCAACAGGCGTTGGGTCGCGTCGAGGATCGCCTGGCGGGTTCTACCGCCTCGCGCACCGATCTTGTGGCCCAGCTTGTTGGTTGTGTCGGCCATGTCCCCGATGGTCGAAAAGCGTGGTGCCGGCTGCAGGAATCGAACCCGCGACATCCAGTTTACAAAACTGGCGCTCTACCAACTGAGCTAAGCCGGCCCGCACGGGCGGTGAGCGGCCCTTATGTCCAGCCTCGCGCCCGGACGCAAGGCGTCAGCGCAGCCTTGCCTAAAATCCGACGTCCGACGCCGAAAACAAGCTGAGGTTCGATGATGGTAACCGGTGTCTTTTCGCGGGCCATGTTGTAGGTTTGTTGGATCAAGATCGAGAGGCGAACCGAGCCTCCGCCACGAGGCAATGAGAAACGCTATGGTTCATCCGCTCAAACTGAACCCCGATCGCCTGTTTCCGGCGGACAGCGACACCCGGGCGATCGCGCGTCGTCTGTATGATGAGATCAAGGGGCTGCCGATCATCAGCCCGCATGGCCATACGGACCCGAGCTGGTTTGCGTTGAACGAACCTTTTGCCAATCCGGCCGAACTTCTGATCACGCCCGATCACTACGTTTTCCGCATGCTGCACTCGCAGGGCATGGCGATGGAGGATCTGGGGGTGCCCCGCGCGGACGGCGGGCCGGTCGAGAGCGATCCGCGAGAGATTTGGCGGCGCTTCGCCGAGAACTATCACCTGTTCCGGGGGACGCCTTCGCGGATGTGGCACGACTGGGTCTATGCTGAGGCCTTCGGCATCGACGTGCGCCTGTCGGCCGAGACGGCCGATCTTTATTATGACGTGATCGATGCGGCCCTGAAGACCGACGCCTTCAGGCCGCGCGCCCTGTTCGATCGCTACAATATCGAGGTCCTGACCACGACCGAGAGCCCGCTCGATACGCTGGAGCATCACAAGACCATCGCAGCCTCGGGCTGGAAGGGACGGGTGCTGACCGCCTATCGCCCGGATCCGGTTCTTGACCCGGACTATGAGGGTTTCCGCGACAATCTGAAAATCCTGGCCGATCAGACCGGCCGCGATACGCTGTCGTGGGACGGATACCTACAAGCCCTACGCGATCGCCGGGTCTTCTTCATCGAAATGGGCGCCACCTCGACCGATCACGGCCACCCGACGGCCTTCACCGCAGATCTGCCTAAGGCCGAAGCCGAGGCCCTGTTCCGGCGTGTGTCGACGGCGCCCGCCAGCGCCGCCGACGCTGAACTGTTCCGCGGCCAGATGCTGACCGAAATGGCCGCCATGTCGGTCGAGGATGGTCTGGTGATGCAGCTTCACCCCGGCAGCTTCCGTAACCACTCGGCCACCGTCTTCAACCGTTTCGGCCGCGACAAGGGCTGCGATATCCCGACCCAGACCGACTACGTGCGCGCGCTGAAGCCGCTGCTGGATCGGTTCGGCTCGGACAGCCGTCTGTCTCTGATCCTGTTCACCTTGGACGAAACCACTTACAGCCGCGAACTCGCGCCACTCGCCGGCCACTATCCGGCTCTGAAGCTGGGACCCAGTTGGTGGTTCCACGACAGTCCCGAAGGGATGCGTCGCTTCCGCGAGCAGGTCACCGAGACGGCTGGCTTCTACAATACCGTCGGCTTCAACGACGACACCCGCGCCTTCCTGTCCATTCCCGCCCGTCATGACGTGGCGCGGCGCATGGACTGCGGCTTCCTGGCTAAACTGGTCGTCGAGCATCGGATGGAGGAGGACGAGGCTCACGAACTGGCCCACGCTCTGACCTATGGCCTGGCCAAGGCGGCCTACAAGCTGTGAGTAGACTGAACCAAGCCGGCCTGACGGGGCTGCCCGCCGACATCGCCGTCCCCGGCTACGACCGCGCCCAGGTGAAGACGGGTGTCGTCCATCTGGGCATCGGCGCCTTCCACCGCGCCCACCAGGCGGTCGTGTTCGACGATGCGATCAGGTCGGGCGATCCGCGCTGGGGTGTGCTGGGCGCTTCGCTTCGGTCGCCCGGCGTACGCGATCAGCTGAATCCGCAGGACGGGCTGTACACCCTGGTCGTGCGTGACGGATCGGACGAGCATCTGCGGGTGATCGGCGCCTGCGCGGGCGTGATAGTCGGGCCGGAAGATCCCGCCGCCCTGGTCGCCGCCATGGCCGATGCCGACGTCCACATCGTCACCCTGACTGTGACCGAAAAGGGCTATCGCCTCGATCCGGCGACCGGCGACCTGCTGCTAGACGACCCGGAGGTGGCGGCGGACTTGGCCGACATCGGCTCGCCCCGCACGGCGCCGGGTTTCATCGTCGCCGCGCTTCAGGCCCGCAAGGCGGCGGAACTGAAGCCCTTCACCGTCATCAGTTGCGACAACCTTCCCCATAACGGCAAGCGCATCCGGGACGGGGTGCTGGCGATGGCGCGCCAGATCGACCCGGCGCTGGCGGACTGGATCGAGGCCGAGGGCGCCTTTCCCCAGACGATGATCGACCGGATCGTCCCGGCGACCATTCCCGACGACATCGCCCGCCTGACCGCCCGTTTGGGCGTCGAAGACCAGGGCATGGTCAAGGCCGAACCCTTCATCCAGTGGGTGATCGAGGATCGGTTCTCCGGCGAACGGCCGGACTTCGCGTCGCTCGGCGTGCAACTGACCGACGCGGTCGAACCGTGGGAGGACGCCAAGCTGCGCCTGCTGAACGGCGCCCACTCGGCTATCGCCTATCTGGGCGCCCTGTCGGGGCACGAGCATGTCCACGAGGCCGTCGCCGTCCCCGCCTTCCGCGCCTATGTCGAGGCCCTGTGGGACGAGGCCGAAACGACGCTAAATCCCCCGCCAGGTCTGGACATCCCCGCCTATCGTAAGGCGCTGATGGCCCGGTTCTCCAATGCGGCCCTGATGCACCGTACGCGCCAGATCGCCATGGACGGCTCGCAGAAACTGCCCCAGCGCCTGCTGGCCGGGGCCGCCGAACGTCTTGCGGCGGCGCAGGGTATCGATGCCATAGCCTTGGGCGTCGCCGCCTGGATGAAGTGGCAGTCGGGCGTAACCGAAACGGGTGAGCAGGTCGTCGTCGACGATCCTCTGGCGGCCAAGACCTCTGAACTGTTGGCCGGCGCCGACACTGATCAGTCGCGCGTTTCGGCCTTGCTGAGCCTGTCGGCCGTCTTCCCGCCCGCGCTGGCCGCTGACGACCGGTTCGCCGCAGCGGTCACGTCCGCCTATCTGTCGCTCAGCCAGAACGGCGCCGTCGAGGCCGCGCGTCTGGTCGCGGAGTAAATCTATGTCTCGCGTCCTGATCCTGAACCCTGCCGACGATGTCGCCATCGCCCTGGACGACATCGCCAGCGGCGATACACCCGATGGCCTGAACGCACCGGCGCGCGCCGACATCGCCACCGGCCACAAGATCGCCCGTCATGCGGTGGAAGAAAGCGATCTGGTCCGCCGCTACGGTCAGGTCATCGGACGCGCCAAGACCGTCATCGCTGCCGGCGATCACGTCCACGTTCATAATCTGGCCATGGCCGAGGACGGTCGTGAAGCCGAGGTCGGGGCCGACTTGCGTCCACCTCCGCCGCTGTCTGGCGCGACGTTCAACGGTATCGTTCGCCCCAACGGCCGCGTCGGGACACGCAACTATATCGGCGTCCTGACCAGCGTGAACTGTTCGGCCACCGTAGCGCGCCGCATCGCCGACGCCTTCCCGGATTCCATCCTGCCGAAGGGCGTCGACGGCGTGGTCGCCTTCACTCACCAAGGCGGTTGTGGCGGCTCGTCACTCAGCAGCGACGTGACCCTGCTGCAGCGGACTTTAGCGGGGTATGCCAAGCATCCGAACTTCCACTCCATTCTGATCGTGGGTCTGGGTTGCGAGGCCAATCAGATTCCCGCCTGGCTCGCCAACGAAGGCCTTCAATCCGGCTCGCGTCTGCGCCCCCTGACGATCCAGGAGGCTGGCGGCACGGCCCGGGCGATCGAGGCCGGGATCGAGATCGTTCGCGATCTGGTCGCAGAGGCGGCGCAAGTCCAGCGCCAGCCTGTTTCCGCATCTCACCTGACTGTCGGTCTGCAATGCGGGGGTTCGGACGGCTGGTCCGGCGTCACAGCCAATCCGGCCTTGGGCGCAGCTGTCGATCTGCTGGTCGCGCACGGGGGCTCGGCCATGCTGTCGGAAACGCCCGAAATCTGGGGTGCGGAACACCTGCTGCTGCGGCGCGCGGCGTCGCAGAACGTTGCGGACAAGCTGAACGCGCGTCTGGCGTGGTGGCGCGACTATGCGGATCGCCATCAGATGGAGCTGAACAACAATCCGTCGCCCGGCAATCTGAAGGGCGGTTTGACCACCATCCTGGAGAAATCGCTGGGTGCGGTGGCCAAGTCCGGTTCGACGCCTCTGAACGACGTGATCGGATACGCCGAACCGCTTCAGGCGCAGGGCCTCAGCTTCATGGACAGCCCCGGTTACGATCCGTGCTCGGCGACAGGCCAGATCGCCTCGGGCGCCAATCTGATCGTCTTCACCACCGGCCGGGGCTCGGTCTTCGGCGCCAAGCCCGCCCCCTCGATCAAGGTTGCCTCTAACGCCAAACTGGCGAACTGGATGGACGAAGACATGGACATCGACGCATCGCCCGTCCTGACCGGGACCAGCCTGGCCGAGATCGGCGAGGTCATCTTCCAGAAGATGCTCGATGTCGCGTCAGGCGAGCCGTCCAAATCTGAGGCCCTCGGCATCGGCGACAACGAGTTCTTGCCCTGGCAGGTGGGGGCGTATTTGTAGAGGCGGCGAGGGATCCGAAAACCTCAATCGCCACTTTTTCCTGGGTAAAAAAGAAGGCCCGGAGCTGTCCGCTCCGGGCCTTTAGTTTGTCACGCTGGAGGCGTCAGGGAGGGAAGCTCAATACTTCCAGCGCAATCCCACGGCGATCTCTCGGCCGGTATGACGGTAGTCGGACACGCGGTTGGTCACGTCGACGTAACGGTCGGTGTAGGCGTCCGTCAGATTGATGCCTTCGAGCGAGAAGGTCAGGTTCGGCGTGAACTCGTAGGACATGGAGGCATCGACATTGGTGGTGTCGTTGACGCCTTCTTCGGAGTTGCCGTTCGCGCCGGGGAAGGACAGCAGATACTGGCTGCGGTGTGCGACCGAGACGCGGGCCTGGAATGGGCCGTCCTCATAGTACAGGGTCGCGTTGGCGGTGTTCTTCGACTGGCCCGTCAGGCGGTTTTTGCCGGCCGTGCCATAGCTGACCTCGGAATCAACCCAGGTGACGTTCCCGGTAAAGCCGAAGTTGGACCAAAGACCGGACAGGAAGGTGAAGGGTTGCTGATACTGGATTTCGATCCCTTTCAGCGCGCCGCCTTCGCCGTTCAGGCGGCGCGTGACCTGGAAGATGTCAGTCGGGCTGGCAGCGCCCTGAAGCAATTCGTTGGGCAGGCCCAGCTGGTTGTAGGGGATGCCGACTGTTTCGGATGTGATGAAGCTGTCGATGTCTTTGTAGAAGACGGCGGCGGCCAAAAGGCCCTCATTCTGGAAATACCACTCGACCGAGAAATCGTAGTTGGTGGCGCGGAACGGGTCGAGAAGCGGATTTCCGTAGGAGACTGTGCGGGTGGTCGGTGAGACGCTGCCGCCCGGGGTCAGATCGCCGAGGGTCGGACGGGACATCACCTTGGCGGCGCCCAGGCGAATCACGACGTCGTCACGCGGCTCCAGCGCCAGGTTGAAGGACGGCAAGACGTCGTCATAGTCGTTGTCGGTTGTCACGTAGTCATAGGTCGTGACCGGCGGCGTCCCGACTGCGATGGTTTGCCAGCCTTTGGCCGTGACCTCGGTCTGGGCGTAGCGGATGCCGGCATTGCCGCGCAGGACCATACCTCCGACAGTCGTGTTGAAGTCGGCTTGGAGGAAGACGCCTTTATCCGTTTCGTCCACTTCACGCTCGCTGCGATTAGGGACCAGGGGATCGTCATAGAAGCTGAGGAAGTCAGCAATCTTTGAAATGTCGGGAACGATGAAGCTGAGATCAGAGCCTGCGCCGGCGCTTACTCCATCCCCGATGCTGACGACGCGTCCGATGCCGTCGACCCCGGTCAGTCGATCGGCGCCGGTCGGAGACGTTTTGGTCCGCGTCAGGCCAAAGGTCTCGAACCCATAGGTGCGATACTCGCCGCCCATCTTGAAGGTCAGAGCATCGGACCAGTCGTAGGCCAATGAGCCGGCGCCGACCTTGTTGTCAAAGTTGCCGCCGGCGTTGCTGCGCGTCGCATTGACCAGGGTGAAGCGTTGACCCGAAGTGACGTCAAAGCCGTAGTTGATGCGCGGCCGGCGATCGTCCTCACGGAAGTCGAAGGTGTAGCCGTTTACGCCCGCGGCCTCGAAGGCATAGGCGACATTGAGCGGCGTGCGGGCTTCGGATCGGTTGGCGCCGACCTTCAGATTGCCATGCAGCCGGTCGCTGAAATCGTGGCGGACGTTCAGAGAGGCCTGATAGAAGTTGCTTTCGTTGCGGGTGAAGCCGTTCTCGGCGCGCACCAGCATGTTGTCGAATACGCCGTAGGACAGGATGTTCTTGTCGGCGTCGATCGCATAATCGCGCACGACGACGCTGTTGACGTTGGCGCGACTGAACGACCAGGCTTCGATGTTCGGGCTTTCCAGTTCCGAATTAAACCGCGACCACAGGACGTCCAGCACCGCCTCGGTGCGGTCGCTCGGCCGCCATTGCAGCGCGCCCGTCATGCCCAGGCGGTCTTCCTGAGTATTGCCCAAGGTGTAGCGCGGGATGCGGGGATAGAAGGCGTTCAGGACGGCGTCACGTTGCGCCGTCGTGGTGCAGGGAATGCAGCCGCCGAAGTTCTGGCCGCGCCCATAGGGGTTGCCGGCGGCATTGACGTTTGACGGGTCGCCCTTTTGCCAACGCGTAGTGTTGAAGCTGCCCAGGATTGGCGACCGCTCGGAATAGGCGACTGACACCAGGGCGCCAAAGGTTCGGTCCTCGTTCGACCAGCTGAGCAGACCCGCGAGCCGCGGCACCGTCTTCTCAGACAGATCATTGTACGAGCCCTGCACAGACAGGGCGGAGTTCAGGCCGCTGCCGCTGAAGTCCAGGGGGCGACCCGTCTGCAGATCGACGGTGGCGCCCAGCGAGCCCTCTTCGATCTCGGCCGATTGCGTCTTGCGAACCTTGATGCTGTTGAACAGTTCGGACGCGAACATTGAGAAGTCGAAGCTGCGGTTGCGGTTGCCGCCAGACGCAGCTTGGGCTTCTAGGCCGTTGATGCGAGTGCGGGTGAAATCGGAACCCAAACCACGCACCGATATGGTGGTGCCTTGGCCGTTCACACGGTCGATGGTCACGCCGGGCAGGCGCTGGATCGCTTCGGCCAGGTTCTGATCGGGAAAGTCGGCCATGTCTTCAGCCAGGATGGCGTCCACCGCTCCGGCTTCGCGGCGCTTGATGTTCAGCGCCTGTTGCAGGCTGGACCGGAAGCCGGTGACGACGATTTCATCGACCACGGTTGCGTCCTGGGCGGCGTCTTGCGTGACGGGTTCTGAGGCAGGAACCGCCTGAGCCGCAGCCGCCGACGCACCCATCAGGGCCGCCAGGGATACGCCAACCACGCACAGAGTCCGGGTGTTGGTCCGTCGCATTCGTTCTCTCCCCATCCCGGCGTCCATCTGGCACCGGTGTCATTTTGTGGCATGCTGTCGCGTATATTCGGATTAGCGACGTGTCGCTTATTGCAACAGCTTCCCGCATTTTGCAACAAGGTGATATCAGGACCGAGAGATTCCGCCGAGAACGTCGATAAATCCTCGACATCTCAGGCGTTAGGGCTCGAGAAGCTGCCGATGGTTCTAAGCGCCACGATCGATTTCGACAGCATAGACGTGGTTGGCGCCGTGCATGTTCGACACGAAGACGATCCATTTTGCGTCCGGTGTGAAAGTCAGATTCGGCTCAAGCCTGTAGTCGTGGTTGGACAGATCCACGATCCGCTCGGAGCGCAGATATTCGACGAAGATCTGGTTGTCCTTGTCGCTTGACGGATCTTCATCAACGATCGGTTCCGGGCGCAGCAGGACGAGCCATTTACCGTCGGGCGCATGAGCGACCATGTCGCCGTCGCCGCCGTCGCCAGCGAATAGACTGCCGTCCGGCGAGACGTTGTAATGGACCGACCAGTCATTCTGCTCGACCCGACGATAGACCCGGCGGCCCGTCTCCAGATCGACCGAGGCAACCCAGAAGACCTGGCCGCGCGGGGTTTGCAGGTCATAGAGCACCTGTTTGCCGTCCGGGCTGAACCATTCGTGGCCGAAGATCTCGAAGTTCATCGTCCGCTGATGGGTCTTTCTCAGGCCCGTGCCATCTGCGCGGATAGCCCACATTCGATCCACGCGGTGCCAAGGCCCTTCATGGCAAAAGATGACCTGCTGGGGATCGGTGGGGGAGAACTGCGTGTGGCCGATCCATTCGTTGGTCTTGTGGATCACGCGTCGCTCGCCCGTGGTCAGGTCGATGACGAAGATTTCCATCGGATAGCGCGCGGCCCAGCGTTGAAGCATCCGCACGCCCTTGGCGCGGGCGAAGTTCAGCGGCTTTCCGTCCGGCCCATCAGCTTCGTACTCGGCCTGGTCGAAGCGGCGGTTGCGCGGGTCGGGCACGGTCGGCTGGAGCGGTTGGCTGTCATAGGCCACGAAGCCCAAGAGCAGCGTCTCATCGGCATTGACCGAATTGATCTGGCCGTTCGGAATGCGGCCGATCTCGCGACGCTGTTTGGTGTCAACGTCGATGACGAACAGGGTCTTGGCGCGGTCCATCAACTGAACTTCGCCAGGTGTGGTCACCGAATAATAGACGTTGCGCCCCTTGCGGCCCGTGAACATCAGGTCGGCGTCATGGTCGGGAACCAAGACTTTGACGGCCCAGGTCGCCAGATCGACGGTTGAGATGCCCTGAGGCGTCGAGATGACCATCAGGTCGGGCGCCCCGACCTTCTTGGGCAAGAACATGTTCTTGTAGAAATAAGGCTTTCCGCCCCCGCCATCGGGCGAGACGCGGCGGATGCGATGGCCGGTCTTCGGATCGACCCACTCGGTCGGCACCGGGCCGTCCCAGCGCGGCCGCTCGACCGGCGTCTCTTGAGTCGAGGGCGGGGCGGTGTTGGGCGCGGGCCAGACGGGGGTCTGTCCCGGCGCTGGCGGGACGGCCGGCGTGGTCCGCGCCTGAGCGGTCGTCGTGGTGAAGGCGCCGACGGTGGGGGCGCTGAGCAGAGCTTTCAGGGCGGTGCGTCTCGAGGTCGTCATTGGGGCGGTCCTCTCGGTTTTCTTGATTACGGCGCGGGGGTCAGGCCTTCGACACGGACGGTCCAGCCTTCCTTTGGGAAGCCGGGCGCGTGGCCGCTGGACCCGTCCCAACCCGCCGCCATCAGACCGACGGCCATAAGCAGGGATCCGTTGGACGGGAAATAAGTCTCGGCTGCGCGGCGATAGCCCGGACCATCCGGATTGACCGCCATCGTCACGCCGCCGGCACCGGCCGAGACGGGCACCAGTTCGTCGGCGTGTTCATCCAGGTGAACGCGAGGCGTCATGCCGGTGACGCCCCACTGATTATTCTTCATGTCGGCGAACAGCCAGTTCACCGCCTTCTCCGGTTCGCCAAGGCGAGCCGCCGTCATCGCCATCATCGGGAAGTCCCAGCCCCAGGTCTGGCGCACGTCCCAGTTCTGCTCCACAGCTTCAAACGTGCGGCGCATGGCGGCTGGATCGATCCGCGTGCCGGGAATGAAGCCATAGGCCATCAGGAAGGAGGGATGGTCGCGGTTCTTGCACTGAGCCGCCGCTGCGTGTCGGCGACAGGCGTCGGACATGGCCGTCTCCCAAAAGTCCGGCACGCTCTCGACAGGCAGATACAGGCCGTCCCTCATCGGCGGCGGCGCGATCTTGGCCAGGGCCTGATCCCAATCGGCGCGGCGGGCCTGACCCTTGCGTTCGCGCCACTTTTGGGCGGTTTCCAGCGCCCACCGGAAATACTCGACTTCGAAGGTCGGGTTCACCGTGGTCAAGGGATCGTAGTTCTCCTGGGCCGGGATCATCGGCGTGCCCAGGTTCAGCCGGCCGTCGTGTTCGATGGGCCAGGAGGCCAACAGGTCGGCGGTCGCTTCCACCACCTCGCCGTATCGGTCGAGCACGGCCGGATCCTTTTCCGCCCGCCAGACCAGCTCGGCCAGCAGGATCGGATGCGGCTGCTGCCACATGATGAAGGGCGAGACCAGGCTGGGGCTATTGCGACCCTCCGGCCCCACCATCTTGGGCCACCAAGCGCCCTTGACGTGGTGACGGGCGGCCTCAGCGCGGGCGTTGGCCAGATTGCCGACATACCAGGGCAGGCTGCGCTCCAGCATGTCTGCGTGCCCCCACATCGCTTGCCAGCCGGCGTGCCAGGGATGCATTTCCAGGTGGAACTTGCCGTACCAGCTGTTGGAGAACAGGCCTTCTTCCTGCGGCGGCAATTCGCCGGCGCCGTTCACGGCCGACAGGTATTGCGACAGGACGACGCGACGTTCCAATTCTGCCGCGCGCGGATCGGTGGAGCCCGTGAAATCGACGGCGCCGCCCTGGGTCCAGAAACCGTTCCAGTGGGCGGTCGTCGCCCGGACGCCGGCGGAATAGGCAGGCGTCTTTTCAACGGGCTCCCGTTGATCGAAACGGACCATGACGGTCAGCCGATCGCGACCTGACGAGGCGACGCGGAAGGCGTCGGGGCCGCTCTGTTCGATCTTGCCGGAAGCGGTGATGCCGGAAGAATAGGTTGTGTCGTCCAGGGTGCGGCGAATGTGGACGTCGCCGGTGTCGGACGCGACGATGTTCAGGCTCTGGGCGCCGTCGCTGTCGAACGTCGTCGGATCGGGATTGATGGCGGGGTTCACGCCCGGATAGCGAACCTGAACGCCCAGGCCCTGAGATGAAACGAGAGGCGATGCGATCTCGACCATGAGCATGTCCAACGTCGGGTGGACGCGGGTCACGACCTCGACCGGCTGGCCGTCGTAGGTGAAACGGCTGGTCAGGGCGCCCGACCATAGGTCCAGCGTCTGGCGGGTGTCAGCGACCTTGGCGAAATCAAGCGGCCGGCCGTCAGCGAAGGCGAGGCCGATACGGCTGAGCGAGAACCGATGCGGATTGGCTCGCAGCCAGGTGTAGGCGGGCTGGGTCTCGGCGACGGCCCAGGACTTCATCCAGGCATAGGGTTGCTCGCCCCGCCCCGGCACGGGCACGTCGATCAGGCCGTCCTGCTCGGTATAGCCGTTCGGGTTGGGAAAGCTGTGCCAGGCCCATTGGGCCATGGTCAGCAGGGGCGCCAATTCCGAATACTGCTCCGGGAAGGTCTGGAGCCCGGTGATGTCGGCGGTGAACCCCAAGTCGCCGTTGCCCAGCATGATCGGGGCGTGGCGGTCGATGGCGGTCAGGGTCACGATGTGGCGCGTGACCAGCGCGTGGCGGTCGATGGGAGACGCCGGCGCCAAGGCGGCGGTGGGCGCGACCGTTTGAGCGCAGGCGGCCGTGGGGCCGGCCAACAGCGTGAAGGCGAGGAGGGCGGTGCGGAGACGCATCACTTCGCCTCCGCCTTCAGCCCCAATCCCGCGCCCTTCCAGCCATACCAGGCGACGACGGCGAAGCAGGCGGCGGGCAGGAGGAAGGCGACATTGGCGCCGTAGAGATCGGCGATCCTGCCCATGGGCCAGGGCAGCAGAACGCCGCCGCCGATGGCCATGACCATGAGGGACGAGGCCTTCTTGGTGCCGGCGCCCAGGCCGGTCGTGCCCAGGGCGAAGATTGTGGCGAACATGGTGGACATGAAGAAGAAGACGGCCAGCAGGGCGATGGGCGACACCTTGTCGACGCCCGTCGCCACGACCAGGGTCAGGACGACATTGATTACGCCATAGGCCGTCAGCAGGACGCGCGGCCTGATCTTCAGCAGCAGGGCCGTGGCGAAGAACCGGCCCACCAGATATCCAATGGCCGCCAGGGACAGCATGAAGGCGCCTTGCTGCGACGTCAGCCCCTGCCAGTTGTGGGTCACCAGATTGATGAAATAGGCGCCGATGCCGACCTGGGCGCCGATGTAGAGCGCCTGGGTGATCACGCCGGCGATGAAGTGCGGCTGTCTGGACAGGGGCAGGGCAGGGGCGTCGCCCGCGACCGCGCCGCCATGGTCCGACAGGCCGGTCTCAGGCAGGCGGGCGCGCCAGACGGCGAGGGCGAACAGGACCACGCCCACGGCGATCAGGCCGTAGACGATCTGGATCGAGCGGGTCGCGCCGCCCAGGGCTTCTGTCGTCGTTGGGCTGAAGAAGACCGCGCCGCCGATCAGGGGGCCGAAGAAGACGCCCAGAGCGTTGAACGACTGGGCCAGGTTCAAGCGCTGTGACGCCTTGGCCGGATAGCCTAGGACGTTGACGTAGGTGTCCGCGCTGGTCTCGAGGATGCACAGACCGGCGGCAAGAACGAACATCGAGCCGACGAAGGGCAGGAAGGCGCCGGCGCCCGCCGCCGGGATGAACAAAAGGGCGCCGACGGCGGTGACCGCCAGGCCCGACACGATGCCGAACTTGTAGCCCCGCGCATGCAGCAGCATGCCTGCCGGAATCGACAGCAGCAGATAGGCTCCAAAATAGGCGATCTGCAGCCAGGCGCTGTCAGCCTGGCTGATGCTCAGCGTCTCCTGGAAATGCTTGTTCAGCACGTCCAGCAGGCCGTAGGCCAGGCCCCAGATCAGGAAGCAGGCGATGGCGAAGGCCAGCGGGCCCTTCAGCGACCCGGCGGGCTTGGCCAAGCCCCCGGGGGTGTGGGCGGCGTCGGTCTCGATGACCATGGGGATACTCTCCTGGTGTTCCTCGGGCCTCGCCGTCTTGATGCGGCTTCGGCGGATGGGTCAGATACGGTAGATCGCCTCGGCGTTGGCGGCGAACAGGCGGTCGCGTTCGTCGATCGAGAAGTCGGCCGTGATCGCGTTAAACGCGGAATAGAAGGCTTCGAAGGTTCCGTGGACGCTTTCGACGGGGAAGTCCGAGGCGAACATGGCGCGCTCGGTCCCGAAGGCCTCGATGCACTCCACAACGATGGGACGGATGCTGTCGGGCGTCCAGGCGCGATCGGTGATGCCGAGACCCGAGATCTTGATCGAGACCTGCGGCTGAGCGGCCAGCAAGCGCAGACCTGTGCGCCACCGCTCCATCCCCGCCGCGTCCCGATCGGTCGGCAGGCCGGCGTGGTTGACGATGATCGGAATGTCGGGGTGGCGGGCGGCGATGATGGCGGCGGTCGCCATCTGGGATGGATAGAGCTGGAGGTCGAACGACAGCCCATAGTGCGCCAGCTTGGCGAAGCCCTCGACCCATTGCGGATCACGCAGCAGGTCGCGGTCTGTGTAGGTCTTCAGCGGGTCCTCGTGCCAGCAGACGATCTGGCGCACGCCGCGCACGTTCGGGCGGGTGGCGTGGGCCTCTAGCAGGGCGTCCAGGTCAGGATCCAGCATATCGGCGCCGGCGACGATGGCGTGCGGATAACCGGTGTCATCAGCGATCGACTGAAGCCAGTCGGTCTCGGCCAGCTGCTGGCCCATCGACTGACCCGCCTCGACGTGAACGATCTTGTCCACGCGCCAGCCGGCCGTATCGGCCAGATAATCGTCCAGCAGATAGTTTGCGTTGGCGATGGGCGACATGTCTCCCGCCGGATTGTTCGGCAGGGGATCGTCCTGAAGCCAGCCATAGCGCGCACGCGACAGGTCCCACAGGTGGACGTGGCCGTCGACAATGCGAAGGTCCGAAGCCACGCGCGGGTCCTAGTATGTGGTTCTGCCGCCCGACGTGTCGAACGTCGAGGCGGTAGTGAAGCTGCATTCTTCGGAGGCCATGAAGCAGACCATGGCGGCGCTTTCCTCGACTTCGCCCAGGCGTCCCATTGGGATCTTGGAGCGCATGTAGTCGACCTGGCTCTGGGGCAGTTGCTCCAGGATGGGGCTTTCGAAGGTGGCGGGGGTCAGGCTGTTGGCGATGACGCCCCTGCCGGCCAGTTCCTTGCCCAGCGATTTGGTGAAGCCGATCACGCCGGCCTTTGAAGCGGAATAGGCTGAGGCATTGGGATTGCCTTCCTTGCCCGCGACCGAGGCCACATTGACGATCCGGCCGTAACCGTGGGCCAGCATGAAGGGCACGATGGCGCGCGAGCAGTAGAAGACGCCGTTCAGATTGATGTCGACGACCCGCTTCCAACTGTCGATCGGAAAATCCTGCACCGGGACGGTGGCGCCGGTGATGCCGGCCGAGGCGACCAGGATGTCGATGCGGCCGTCCAGCGCCTGGGCCGAGGCCTCGGCCGCAGCAGCGACGGCGTCGGGGTCAGCGACGTCCAGGGCGATCACATGGACGGCCCCGACCTCGGCAGCGGCGGCCGTCAGCGCCTCAGCGTTGAGGTCCCACAGCACGACCTTGCCACCCTCGGCGACGATGCGGGCGGCGGCGGCCTTGCCCAGGCCCGAGGCGCCGCCGGTGACGACGGCGGTGCGGCCCGCGAAACGGCCCTGGTAGGCGCTCATCGCGTCCACTCCACGAAGGTCTGGCGTTGTTCACCGAGCTTCTGGATGCCCAGACGGACCGTGTCGCCAGCCTTGAGATAGAGCGGCGGCTTCTTGCCCAGGCCCACGCCAGGCGGGGTGCCGGTGGTGATCAGGTCGCCAGGCTCCAGCGTCATGAACTCCGACAGATAGGACACGATCTCGGCGACGCCGAAGATCATGGTTTTGGTATTGCCGGTCTGCATGCGCTTGCCGTTCAGATCCAGCCACATGTCCAGGTTCTGGACGTCGCCGACCTCGTCGGTTGTCACCAGCCAGGGACCGACGGGGCCGAAGGTGTCACAGCCCTTGCCCTTGTCCCAGGTGCCGCCGCGCTCGGTCTGATAGGCGCGCTCGGACACGTCGTTGATCAGGACATAGCCGGCGACGTGATCCAGGGCCTCGGCCTTGGAGACGTAGGAGGCGGGCTTGCCGATGACGATGCCCAACTCGACCTCCCAGTCGGTCTTTTCCGAGCCGCGCGGGATGACCACGTCGTCGTTCGGCCCGTTCAGACAGGTGATGGCCTTGGTGAACAGAACCGGCTCGGCCGGGATCGGCAGGTTCGATTCCGCCGCGTGGTCGGCGAAGTTCAGGCCGATGGCCAGGAATTTGCGCACGCCATTGATCGGCACGCCATAGCGAGGCTGGCCCTCGACCAAAGGCAGGGTGGTCGGGTTGATGGCCTTCAGCGCCTCGAGCGCCGGGCCATGCAGTTGGTCCGGCGTGATGTCGGAGATAACGCCCGACAGATCGCGGATGCGCCCCTCGGCGTCCAGCATGCCCGGCTTTTCCTGGCCCTTGGGGCCGTAACGCAGCAGTTTCATAGTGGCGGAGAAGCTTTCGTCTTGGCGAAGTTAGGGGCGCGCGTACGGGCGATGCAGGGCGATGTCGCGGTTCAGCTCGACGCCGAAGCCGGGGGTATCGGAAACCTTCAGGCGGCCGTTCACGGGAACCGGCTCGCCGATCAACTGCGGATGGAACATCGGCACGACCTCGTCGGCGCCGGGGGCCATCATCAGGAACTCGGCGAACGGGCTGTTATGGCGCGTCACCACGAAGTGGTAGGAATAGACCGACGAGCCATGAGGGATCATCAGCACACCCTTGGCGTCAGCCAGGGCGGAGATCTTCTGCAGTTCGGTGACGCCGCCGCACCAGCCCACGTCCGGCTGGATGATGTCGCAGCATTCCATCTCCAAGAGCATGCGGAAGCCCCAGCGGGTGGCCTCATGCTCGCCGGTCGTGACCAGCATCCCCTTGGGAGCGTTCTTCTTCAGCGCCTGATAGCCCCAGTAGTCGTCGGGGCTGAGCGCCTCCTCGATCCACTTCAGACCGAGCTTGTGGGCCTCCTGAGACAGCCGCGTGGCGTAGTTTAGGTCCAGCGCCATCCAGCAGTCGAACATCAGCCAAAAATCGTCGCCGCAGGCGTTCCGCATCGCTTCGAGTTCAGCGATGTTTTTGTGCAGGCCCTCTTCGCCCTCGGCCGGGCCGTGGTGCAGGGGCATCTTGCCGCCGATGAAGCCCAGTTCCTTGGCTTTGTCGGGCCGCGCACCGGTGGCGTAGAAGGTCAGTTCGTCGCGCACCGCCCCACCCAGCATGGCGAAAACCGGCTCCTGACGCAGACGGCCCAAGAGATCCCACAGGGCCAGATCGACGCCGGAGATGGCGTTCACCACCAGGCCCTTGCGGCCATAATACTGGGTCGAGAAATACATCTGGTCCCAGATCTTCTCGACCTCGGACGGATCGCGGCTTTCGAGGAAGCGGGCCAGGTGTTTCTCGACGATATAGGCCGCCGGTTCGCCGCCGGTTGTGACCGCAAACCCGACCACGCCGTTCTCGGCCTCGATCTCGACGA
The DNA here is from genome assembly GCF_032067225.1 of Brevundimonas vesicularis. Lineage (GTDB taxonomy): Bacteria > Pseudomonadota > Alphaproteobacteria > Caulobacterales > Caulobacteraceae > Brevundimonas > Brevundimonas vesicularis_F. Next base: position 39,882 of record NZ_DAMBJX010000024.1, read on the forward strand.
CCAGTGTGCCCAGCACATTGATGCCGAAGCTGCGGCGGCTCTGGCGGTACTCGGGGTATTTCGCCATGGGGGTGGCGATGTGGTCGTCGATCCAGTGGCCGTCGCCCTGATCGTGGTAATCGGCGCCGCCGCCCGTGCCGTCGTTTTTCACGACGAAGGCGCGGACGTGTTTGATGCGGGGCAGGCGGCTCATCGCGTCATCACCAAGGTTTGGTGATTTGCTCCCATAATACGGGATTTCACTGGCGTTCCTCCGTGCGCAGCGTCAAAGTCAGGTCCGTGTAACGGAGCGACTTGCGCGTTTTGCTACATTCTGAGAATGAGGATTACGAAATGGGACGAACGCCGTCAATCAAGACCGCACAGGTCGATGGGGATGAAGAGGTCGGCGCCAAGGCGTCCGGCAGCCAGACACTGCTGCGTGGTCTGGACGTCATCGACGCCCTGATCGAGGGCTCTCTGCCCTTGGCGGAGCTTTCCGAAAAGCTGGATCTGACCCGCAGTACCACACACCGTCTTGCCTCGGCCCTGGTCGAGCGGCGGCTGCTGTCGTTCCGCCCGCGCGAAGGCTATTCCCTGGGTCCCAAACTGCTGGAGCTGGGTCATGCGGCCAGTCAGCAGATGCATTTGCCACGCGTGGCCCGGCCCTGGCTGGAGCAGCTGTCGGCCCAGACTGACGACACCGTGCATCTGGGCGTGCTGGACGGCCGCCATGCGCTTTATCTGGACAAGGTGGCGGGGCGCAGGCGCATCAACATCGGCTCGCGCCTGGGCGAACGTCATCCGATCGCCTCGACCGGCCTGGGCAAGGCGCTGATCCTGGACAAGACCGAGCCGGACTGGATCGACTTCTACGCCGAGCCGGGGGCGACCTATGACTCGTCGGCCCGCGCCGTCTGGCTGGAGCGGATGCATGGCTATGCCCAGAAGGGCTACGCCTTCGACCTGGAAGAAAATGAGGACCAGATCCGTTGCGTCGCAGCCCCGATCCGTTCGGTGAACGGCCAGATCGTCGCCGCCCTCAGCGTGTCCTCGGCCGCGCAATATATGTCCGACGCCCGGATGACCGAACTGACCAAGACCGTGACCGAGGCCGCCGACGCCATCAGCGCCGACCTGGGCTGGTCGAACAAATCCTGAAACCGAACCACCGCCGGAGCCCCCCATGCTGCTTGAAAACAAGGTCGTCCTGATCACGGGCGCATCGCGGGGCATCGGGCGGGCGACGGCGATCGAGGCCGCGCGCCAAGGCGCTGATGTCGCCCTGAATACCTTCAGAGACGAGGTAGCCGCCGCCGAGTCGGTCGCCGAGATCGAGGCGCTGGGCCGCCGGGCCATCGCCGTCGATGGCGACGTGGCCCAACCCGAAAGCGCCGCAGCCTTCGTCGCCGCCGCCGTTCAGGCGCTGGGCCGGGTGGACGTCTTCGTCTCGAACGCCGGCATCTGTCCGTTTCACGCCTTCCTCGACATGCCGGTCGAGACTCTGCGCCGGACGATGGAGGTCAATCTGCATGGCGCCTATTACATGGTGCAGGCGGCGGCCAATCAGATGGTGAAGCAGGGGGAGGGTGGAGCCATCGTCGCCATCAGTTCGATCTCGGCCTTAGTCGGCGGCGAGATGCAGACCCACTACACGCCAACTAAGGCAGGGGTGCACAGCCTGATGCAGTCCTGCGCCGTCGCCCTGGGCCGTTACGGCATCCGCTGCAACTCGATCCTGCCCGGCACCATCGCCACCGACATCAACAAGGACGACCTCGCCGATCCGAAGAAGCGTGAATACATGGAGGGCCGCATCCCGCTGGGGCGTCTCGGCCGACCGGAGGACATCGCCTCGGTCGTCGCCTTCTTGGCCTCGGACATGGCGGGCTATATGTCAGGCGCGGCGCTGCTGGTCGACGGCGGCGCCTTCGTCAACTTCCAGTAGGGCGGGCGCGTGATCATCTCTTCGCCGGGCGATTACCGCGAGGCCGCGCGACGCAAGCTGCCGCCCTTCTTGTTCCACTACATCGACGGCGGCGCCTATGCCGAGCAGACCCTGCGCCGCAACGTCGAGGACTGGCAGGCCATCGCGCTTCGCCAGCGCGTGCTGCAGGACATGACCACCCTCAGCCTTGAGACCAAGCTGTTCGACGAGACCCTGCGCCTGCCGATCATCCTGGCGCCCGTCGGTCTGACCGGCATGTATGCGCGCAGGGGAGAGGTCCAGGCGGCCAAGGCGGCGGCCTCTCGCGGCGTGCCGTTCACGATGTCGACCGTGTCTGTCTGCCCGATCGAAGAAGTCGCGCCGGCCATCGACCGGCCCATGTGGTTCCAGCTCTATGTGCTGCGGGACCGGGGCTTCATGAGGAATGCGCTGAAACGGGCCAGGGCCGCGGGGGTGAAGACCTTGGTCTTCACCGTCGATATGCCGACGCCGGGCGCTCGCTATCGCGACGCCCATTCGGGCATGAGCGGGCCCAATGCCGAGATCCGCCGCATGGTCCAGGCGATGACCCATCCGGCCTGGGCCTGGGATGTCGGGGTGCGCGGCACGCCGCACGATCTGGGCAATGTGTCGGCCTATCTGGGAAAGCCGACGGGCCTGGCCGACTACATCAGTTGGCTGGCCAATAATTTCGATCCCTCGATTTCGTGGAAGGACCTGCAATGGATCCGCGACTTCTGGGACGGGCCGATGATCATCAAGGGCATCCTGGATCCGCAGGACGCCCGCGACGCCGTCAGCTTCGGCGCAGACGGCATCGTGGTGTCGAACCACGGTGGGCGGCAGCTGGACGGCGTGCTGTCCTCGGCCCGCGCCTTGTCCGCCATCGCCGACGCGGTGAAGGGCGAGCTGAAGATTTTGGTGGATTCCGGCATCCGCAACGGGCTGGACGTTGTCCGCGCCATCGCCTTTGGAGCCGACGCGGTCCTGCTGGGCCGGGCGTTCATCTACGCCCTGGCGGCGAACGGTCAGGCGGGGGTCGAAAACCTGCTGGACCTGTTCGAAAAGGAAATGCGCGTCGCCATGACCCTGACCGGCGCCAAGTCGGTCGCGGGCATGACCCGCGAGATGCTGGCGATCTGACGCGGATCAGTTCGTGATCCCCGCTACGAACGCGGGGATCACGCACATTTTCGCCAGTCCTAAGCCCCCAACGACTCGATCAGGTCGCCCATGTTGCGGATGAAGACCGAGGTGGAGACGCCCTCGACCGGGAAGTCGGTATTGTAAGGCGAGGTGTCCCACAGGTCGCCGACGCGGGTCATCTGGTATTCACCGCCGGTCACGGCGGTGGGCGAGGGGCCCTTATACGGGTTTGACGTCGTGGTCAGCGGCGTGGGCCAATAGCCGCGTGCATTCAGCCCGGCCATGACTTCGGCCGCGCGACCGGCGTGAGGCGCGGTCGGGCGACGAGCGTCGCTGGACATGTCCCACACGTCCACATCCTGAAGCGTGAAGTACTTGGGCAGGTTCAGCGAGCCGGGGCGAGCCTTCAGCGGCGAACCGCGCGTGGCCTCATCGACCGGCATGGCCGACAGACGCGCGTACTCCGCGCGCAGGGCCGAGGTATCCACATTGCGGAACGAGCCGTAGTGGACGATCAGATTGGTGGGGTTGTCGTCGGCGTAATACTGGCCGTTGGCGATGTTGGACCCGCGCCGGTGGATGTAGATAGGGGTGTTGGCGCCTTCCAGGATGAAGGTCGGGTGCGTGCGGCCCGGCGTGTTCAGCGGCGGCTTGGCCGCGACCTGATCCAGCCAATTCAGCGCTTCCGGCAGGCGCGCCAGATACTTGCGGTCGCCCGTCAGGCGATAAAAGCCCATCATCGACTTGATGTTGGTGCCGGTCGTGTGGGTGACGAAGGCTTGCGGCTCGATTGTCCGGGCGCCCGCCGGTTTCAGCGTGTCGGGGAAGTGTTGCAGACCCCAGGCCGGTTGCGGCTGCGGCTGCTGGGTCTTTACGAAGATGTCCATGCCGCGATTGATGGCGTCCAGAATCCTCGCATCGCCCCGACCGCTCCGCGCCAGGCCGTGATAGGCGTAGATCAGGAACTCCAGGTTCTCGCCGGCCACGTCGTCGTTGAAGGTGATGTAGGGCGTATAGTCCGCATGGCCGTGCAGGCCGCCGTTCTCGACGAACGGATAGCGCTGGGGCCAGCCACCGTTCTCGTACTGGCTTTCCAGCACGAAGCTGATCGCCTTGTTCAGCGGCGCCAGATATTTGCGATCCTTCTTCTCAAGGTAGATCCGCAGCAACAGTTGCGACGCCTCGGCTGTCCCCGCGTCGTCGAACGTCGCGTTGCCGTAGTAGTGATGGAATTCCTCCAACCGCCAGGCGTTGGCGGCGACCGTACCGTACCACTGCTTCAGGGACTCCTCGCCGGCGGTATCGATGACATAGTTCCAGCCGCCCAGCGGGTGCTGGCCCTTGACCAGGGCGTCTGCCGCCTTCTTGCCCGCTTCATAGTAAAATTCGTCACCGGTGGCATGATAGGCGTCCAGGAACAGATGGCCCACGGTCGCGGTGCCCGGCGGCTGGACCCAGATCATGGTCGGGTTGGCCTCAAGCTCGCCCCAACGCCGCGAGAAGTCGGGCAGGTATTGCCAGACATAGCCGCCTTCGACGGCGGCCTCTTCGCTCATGAATCGGGCGGCGCGCTTCATGGTGTCCAGAATGGCGGCGCGCTCTGGCAACGCCTGGGCCAGGACGGGCCCTGAAGCGGCGACGAAGGTGGCGGCGGCGCCGGCGGCCAGTAAGGCGCGGCGGTTCATGGACATGACGGACATGGAAACTCCTGGTGTGACCTCTCTCGCACGGTTTCGTCTGACCGTTTCGAACCATCACTGAAGCATGATTGACACCGGTTTCCTAGCCCCATGGCGGGATTGAAAAAGGCCGCATGGACTTCTCCATGCGGCCTCCACCCAATCTCAATGTTCTCAGCCTCAGCGGCGGATATCGAACCCGCCGTCGCCCATGGCTGCGCGCACGTCGTCGGCGGTGAAAAGGTTGAAGTCGCCGGGCACGGAATGTTTCAAGCCGGCGGCGGCGAGGCCGAAGTCGAGGGTCACTTGATCCGACCAGCCGTTCCACAGGCCAAACAGCACGCCGGAGGCGAAGGCGTCGCCGCCGCCGACCCGGTCCACGACGCCGGCCATATGAATGGCCTCGGCTTTGGTTTCGATCAATTCGCCGCCATTGCGCGTCAGCATGACAGCCGACAAGGCCTGGTCGGCGACGCTATCCTGAACGCGCAGGGTGCAGGCGATGCGTTGCAGGCGAGGGAAGGCGGCGAAGGCGGCCTTGGCGGCTTCACGACGCCGCACAGCCGGATCGGGGCTGTCGAACGTCGTCTTCAGCACCAGGGCGAAGTCGCGGTCGTCGGCGAAGGCGACCGTGGCGCCTGCCAACATTTTGCCCAGCGTGGCTGGGGGATCGCCATCCCATTGTTCCCACAACTTGCCACGGAAGTTGCCGTCGTAGCTGACCTTGACGCCTTTGCGGACGGCGGCCTCGATGATGGCGACGGCGGCGGCCGAGCCGTTCGGGCCCGTCGCCGGCGTCACGCCCGAGGCGTGCAACCATTCGACGCCGTCCAGCATTTGGTCCCAGTCGAAGGCCGTATCGACATGTTCGACGAAGGCCGATCCGGCGCGGTCGTAGAGGACTTCCGACGGACGACGCACAGCGCCGGGCGTCAGGAAATACAGACCCATACGGCCGGGTTTGAAGACGACCTGAGAGGTGTCAACTCCGTGCTTGCGCACCTCGTCACGCACGCCGCGGCCCAGCGCATTGTCGGCCAGGACCGTCGCCATGCCGGTCGGCGCGCCGAAGCGGGCCAGCGACACGGCGACATTGGCCTCGGCGCCGGCGGGACGCACGGTCAGGGCAGGCGACTGCATCAGCAGTTCGTTGGCGTTGGGCGAAAACCGCAGCAGCATCTCGCCGAAGCAGAGGATGCGCCGGGAAGATGCAGCCTGGGTCATGATCGCAACGCTAGCTCCGGATCAGCGCGCCTGCCAGCCGCCGTCGACCGGCAGGATGGCGCCCTGGACGTAGTCGGAGGCCCGGCTGGCCAGGAAGACGGCCGCGCCGCCCAGGTCCGACGGCTCGCCCCAGCGCCCGGCCGGGATGCGGCCCAGGATTTCGGCCGAACGGACCGGGTCTTCGCGCAGGGCCTGGGTGTTGGCCGTGGCGAAATAGCCGGGGGCGATGGCGTTGGCGGTGATGCGGTGCGGGGCCCATTCGTTGGCCATCAGCTTGGTCAGGCCGGCGACGCCCGATTTGGACGCCGTGTAGGACGGCACGCGGATGCCGCCTTGGAAGGACAGCATGGAGGCGATGTTGATGATCTTGCCGCCGTCGCCCTGTTTGATGAACAGACGCGCGACCGCCTGGCTCATGAAGAAGACGGTCTTCAGATTGATGTTCATCACCAGGTCCCAGTCGGCCTCGGTGAAGTCCACGGCGTCGGCGCGACGGATCAGGCCGGCGTTGTTCACCAGGATATCGATCCGGCCCATGGCGGCCAGAGCTTCCTGAACCACGCGCTCGACCGGCTCGATCGAGGTCAGGTCAGCGCTGATGGCGTGGGCGCGACGGCCCATCGCCTGGACCTTGGCGACCGTGTCGTCGGACTCCGACAAGGCGACCGAGACGATGTCGGCGCCAGCCTCCGCCAAAGCCAGGGCGATGCCTTGACCCAGGCCCACATTGCCGCCGGTGACCAGGGCGACCTTGCCGGTCAG
>NZ_DAMBJX010000025.1:0-2033 GCF_032067225.1 Brevundimonas vesicularis
CTTGTTTCAGCCGATTGTCCAATCGCCGCGCCAGGCTCTTGTCGAACAGCACGATCGCCTCGGCGCAGTTGGCGCCCGCCTTGGCTCCACCGAACACCAGCACGTCCACGCCCAGGCGCGGAATGTCTTTCAGGTCGAAACCGGCGGCGACCGCATTGGTCAGGCGCGCTCCGTCCATGTGAACGCCGTAGCCCAGCGCCTTGGCCGGTTCGATCAGGTGGCGCAGTTCTTCCTCGGTGTAGACCGAGCCATATTCCGTGGCCTGTGTCAGCGACAGGGCGGCGGGCGGCTGACGATGCCCGACTTCGGGTTCGCCCAACTGCGGCTGCAAGGCCAATGGATCGATCTTGCCCGAGAACCCCGGCAAACCGATCAGGCCGACGCCGTGACCGAAGAAACCGGGCGCGCCGGTCTCATCGGTGCAGATGTGCGCCGCATGATGAGCCAGCACCGCTTCATAGGGTTGGGCCAGCATCGACAGGGCGATGGCGTTGGCCGCCGTACCGCTGAACACGAACCGCACCTCGGCGTCGGCATCCAGACGCTGGCGAATCTGGTCGGCGGCGCGGGCGGTGACCTCGTCTGCGCCATAGGCGCGGGCGAATCCCTTGTTGGCGCGCACCAGGCCTTCAATGGCGCTCAGCGCCATGCCGGCGGTGTTGTCGGAGCCGAAATCGTAACGCATCAACGGTTCGTCGCCTTCAGATCGGCCGTATCGTCATCGACCGTGCGGACGCGCACGACCGGGACCACATCCTCATCGCCATAGGGCACGGCGACCTGATGCGGGAACGGAATCTCGATCCCGGCGGCGTCCAACGCCTCCTTGCCGCCCTGCATCAGATCGGCCTGGGTCTGCCACCAGTCGCCGACCTTGACCCAGGCGTGCAGCGTCACCTGCACCGAGCTGTCCAGCAAGCCCGTCACGCCGGTCCAGGGATGGGGATCGTGCAGCACCTTGTCGTGTGCGGCGGCCATATCCGCCAGGACGCAGCGCGCCTGGTTCAGATCGTCGCCATAGCCGACCGTGAAGTTGATCTCGATCCGGCGGGTCTGCTGGCCGGTCAGATTGGTCAGCGGGTCGCTCAGGACCTTGGAGTTCGGAATGACGATCTTGTGGTTGTTGGCGTTGGACAGTTGGGTCGTGAACAGGTCCAGTCGCTGCACCGTGCCGCTCATCCCGCCGACATCGACGACGTCGCCGACCCGGTAGGGCCGCAGCACCAGCAGCATGATCCCCGACGCCACGTTCGACAACGTGCCCTGCAACGCCAGACCTACCGCCAAGGACGCCGCGCCCAGCACGGCGATGATCGAGGTCGTCTGAACACCCAGGCGCTGGAGCACGGCGATCATGCCGATGATGAAGACCACCACCCGCACGACCTGGACCGCGAAGCTCAGGACCGTCGGATCGTGGCGGAATCCCTTGACCCTCGATAGCGTATTGCGCGCCCCGCGCGCCGCCCATTTCGCCGCAAAGACGGTGAGGACGAAGATCAGGATGGCGATTGTCAGGTTGATCGCGAAATCACCTGCCATGTCGGTCAGCTTGGCGATCACGGCGGCATCGATCGAAACGGCCTTGCGGCCCGCGGCCACCGCGTCGGCGACTTCGTTGGAAATAGGCAGAGACATGAGGTCGGGTCTAACGCCTGACGCGACGATTGGAACCCCCGAAAGCCCGATTTCAGGCCTTTGCGATCCGCCCGCCGCCGCTTTCGATGGCGTCCAGCAGGTCCATTACGTCGTCGATGGTGTTGGCCTCTCGCGCCGGCTTGTCCCAGCGAATGCGGCTGACGCGCGGAAAACGCATGGCCACGCCCGACTTGTGCCGGGTCGAGCGATTCAGCCCTTCGAAGGCGATCTCCAGCACCAGGCCGAAGTCCCGCTCGGCTCGCACAGACCGCACCGGCCCGAACCGGTCGATGGTGTGATCGCGCACGAACTTGTCGAGCTGTTTCAACTCCTCGTCGGTAAAGCCGAAATAGGCCTTGCCCACCGGCGTCAGCGCGCCTTCCGCCGTCCAGACG
>NZ_DAMBJX010000025.1:2043-43451 GCF_032067225.1 Brevundimonas vesicularis
AGGTGTAGTCGGAATAGAAGCTCGAGCGTTTCCCGTGCCCCCGCTGGGCGTACATCAGGACGGCGTCGATGACGTGCGGGTCGCGCTTCCATTTGAACCACGGCCCCTTGGGTCGCCCCGCCAGATAGGGGCTGTCCCAGCGTTTCAGCATCAGCCCCTCTGCCGCCGCCCCAACCGGCGGATCGGCTCGCAACCGCGCCAACTGATCCCAATCGGCATAATCGACCACCGGCGACAGATGCAGTCGCTCGCCGGTATGACCATTGACAAGGGCCTCCAGGCGCGCCCGACGCTCGCGCAGCGGCAGGCCGCGCAGATCCTCGCCGTCTTGGGCCAACAGGTCATAGGCGACCACCGCCGCCGGAAAGGCCTGCATCGCCTTGGCGTCCACCGACTTGCGATTCAGCCGCTGCTGCAAGTCGCCGAACGGCGCGACCGCCCCGTCGCGCCAGACAATCAGCTCGCCATCGATCGCGCCTTCGAACGCCAGGGCGTCCATCACGTCGGGAAAGGCGGCCGAAATCTCGTCGCCGGTGCGGGAATAGAGCTTGCGGACCTCGCCCTCTAGCACCGCCTGAACCCGAATGCCGTCCCACTTCCATTCGGCCGCATAGTCGGCCGGCGACAGTTTGGGCAGGTCGACCGCTTCATCGATGGCGACGGCCAGCATAACGGGCCGGAACCGGCCGGGCGCATCCGGGCTGGGCCGCTCCGCCCTGCCCTCCAGCCAGGCGAACAGGTCGGCGTAGGGCGGCTCGACCGCGTGCCAGACCTCCTCGATGGCCGAGGCGTCCAACGCCTCCAGCGTCATCTGCGCCTCGTCGCCCTCCGGCGAAGGCCGCGCCATCACCGCGTCCGGGCGCATCATGGCCGCCGCCGTCTTGGCCAGCCGCGCCGACAGCCCCACGCGCAAGGCCCCGGTCATCAGCTTCAGCAGCGCCCAGCGCCCTTTCGGCTCCAGCGCATCGAGCCAGCCTTCCAGAAGACCGCGCACCTCCGTCCGTGTCGCGGTCCTTAGCGCCTCGACGACCTCGGCCAGTTCGGGCTCGCGGTTCGGCCGATGGTCAGGCGTCACGGGCCAGATCAGGGCCACCGTCTCCGCCAGATCACCCACATAGTCGTAGGACCAGCCGAACAGCACGCTGTCGACCCGCCCCTCGACCGCCATTCGGATCATGGCCGGCTTGGCCGCGTCGAACGTCAGGTCCCCGGTCAGGGCCGCCAGCGCCCAACCCCGATCCGGATCGGGCGTCGCTCTCAGATAGTCGCGCACCAGCACCAGCTTCGCATTGCGCGAGGCCGTCAGGGACAGGCGGTCCAGTAGCTCGGCGAAGGCGCGCATCGTCATCCATCTTGGGCGCCAGAAGCGTCGCCGTCCTCTTCAGAACGAAAAACGCCCCGGAGGTTTCCCTCCGGGGCGCATCTCAAATCCTTGGCGGATCAGTTGAACAGGCCGGCGATCACGGCGGTGATCAGGCCGCCGGCGACGGCGGCGAGCACCACGTCATTACCGCTGCGGACGTATTGGTAGCCACGGGGCGGCGCACGCAGACCATAGCGGTTATAGTCATTCACCACATAGGCGTTGGTCCGGTAGTAGGACGGCATCCGCTGCCCATAGCTCCAGGTCCGAACCGCATAGCCGCGCGGCGGGGCATATCGCGGAGCGTTGTAGCGACGCTCAGCCCGCTGCCAACGAGCGTAGGCGCGTTGTTCCTGGCGATATTCCTGACGGTCTTGGCGCTGGTCCTGACGGAATTCGCGGCGGTCGTCCCGACGGTCCTGGCGATGATCGCGACGGTCCTGGCGATGATCGCGACGGTCTTCGCGCTGCTCATAGCGGTGATCGCCGCGCGACTGGGCCGAGGCAGCGCCGGCGGTGCCCAGAGCGGTCGTGGCCATCAGGGCGGCCATCGTGGCGGTGAGGATCTTTCTCATTATCGTTGCTCCATCTGCGCCGAAGAGTTTCGACTTGAGCGCAGTTATGGAGCACGGCGGCTGAGGCGTGTCTGAACCGCCGCCAGTGGTTAAGGTTCATCTGGTGGACACGTCGCGGCCGCAATCAGGCGGCGACGGAGGCCTCCGACGAAGGCAGCGCCATTTGCGCAACTGCCTCGCGACCGCCGCTGACGCGACCCATCAGGGCGGCCAGAGCGCCGAAATCGATCGGTTTGTTCAGATAGGCGTCGGCGCCGGCCTGAAGACCGGCCTCGTGATCCTCATGACGCGCCGAGGCGGACAGGACCACAATGGGGGTGCCGGCGTTCTGGCCGCCTTCGCGGATCATGCGTGTCGCGGTCAGTCCGTCCATGACCGGCATGTTCACGTCCATGATGATCAGGTCGAACGGCTGGTCCTTGGCGATATCGACCGCGAACTGGCCGTTCTCGGCCGTCGAGGTGACGTGGCTGGCCGAGCTCATCCATGCCTCCAGGATCATGCGGTTTACAGGGTGATCCTCGACCACCAGGACGCGCAGCGATTCGCCGCCCTCAATCTCGGCATGAACCTCGGCCGCCGCGACGGGCTTGGCCCATTCCACGACCTCGGCCTCGATTTCCAGGGTGAAGCACGAGCCCTCGGCGAGCTTGGACGTCACGGTGATGTCGCCGCCCATGATGTTGGCCATGCGCCGTGCGATAGTCAGGCCCAGACCCGTGCCGCCAAAGCGGCGCGTGGACGAGGTGTCGACCTGGGTGAAGGGCATGAACAACCGCTCCAGATCGGCCGCCGCAATGCCTGCGCCGCTGTCCTGGACGACAAACTCGAACCGCACGCGCTGATCCGACACGCGGTGTCCGCGCACGAGATAGTGGATCTCGCCGGCCTCGGTGAACTTGACCGCATTGGACAACAGGTTCTGCACCACCTGGCAGACGCGTAGCGGATCGCCGCGCACCACTGTCGGGATCTCGCCCTCCACGGTCGTGACGAACGTCAGGCCCTTGGCTTCGGCCTGCGCTTCAAAGGGTCCAGTGATGCGCTTGTTCAAACCGTCGATGACGATATCGACGACCTCGAAATTCATCTTGCCGGCCTCGATCTTGGTCATGTCCAGGATGTCGTTCAGCAGCGACAACAGATTGTCGCCGGAGTTGCGAATGATCGACAGATATTCGCGCTGCGTCGTCTCCAATCGCGTCGCGCTGAGCAGTTGGGCCGCGCCCAGCACGCCGTTCATCGGGGTGCGCAGCTCGTGCGAGATCACGCCCAGGAAGTTCGACTTGGCGTCATTGGCGGCATTGGCCTTGTCGCGGGCCGCTTCCAGTTCCTCGATCAGATGCGCTTGGTGCGACTGGAAGGCCCGGATGCGGTCTTCGCGCAGCAGGGTCATGGTCACCAGCACGAACAGACCCGCCGCCGTGAACGGCAGGACCGCGAGCATCGACCAGAAGGCGTTGGTGCCCCACAGGCTGAACAGAATGATCGTCGCGGCTGCGCCATAGGGCGAAGAGATGATCAGGGCCTGACGCGGCGAGCTGCGAAGCTGGGCGAAGACCAGCACATAGCCGGAAATCAGCAGGGCGAGGGCCAGGGGCCGTCCGAATTCAGTGGGCGAGAACCAGGCCATCAGAGGCGCAATGGCCCAGGCGCCGGTCGTCACCGTGGCCACGATCGGGAAGATCACGCCCCAGTTGGTGCCGACACGATGGCTTAGGCGATGTTCGACGATTCCCCGCAGCGACCCGGCCGCCAGGGTGCCGCCGAACCAGAGAAGCGCCGGCCACAAGCCGACGGTGCCCAGAAGACCCACGCCCCACGAAGCGATGATCATGTAGCGGAGATACTGCGTCTGCAGGATGGCGGTCAGCGCCTGGGCCGCGTCTCCGGCGCGTTGCTCGCCTTCGAGCGCCTTCGCGACGCCGTCTGATTCCACCATAAGCCCAGATCCCCACGTTCTGTTTGGTCGGATGACGCTAAGACGAAGGTTCTAAGACGATGTGAACGCAGTTCTTTCGCTCAATCTGCCTCCTCCGGCGTCAGCGCCTTGATCGAAAGGGCGTGGACTGGTCCGGCCATCTCGTCCTTCAGCAGGGCGTTGACCGCGCGCTGTCGCGCCAGCCGCGATTGCCCCTGGAAAGCAGCGGACACGATCACCAGATTGAAATGGCTTTCTCCGCCAGGCTTGGCGTCCATTCCACCTTCATGATGATGTCCGGCGTGGCGCCAGCTGTCGTCTTCGACCTCCAGACGCAAGGGCGACAGCCCCGCCGTCAGTTTTGCACGAATAATCGTCGCCACCGGGCCTTCAGACATGATCGATTCCTTGATGCTGTCCCAATCGGGCTTACACTTCAGCTGATGTCCGCCTCCTTTCAATACAAGCCGCGCTTCACCGACATTCGGGTGAAGCCGCCCAAGCCCGAGGAAGAGGCGGCGAAAGCCGACGTCCTTCACCTGAAGCCGGGCGAAAAGCCATGCCAGTGGCCCGACTGCCGGCGGGCTGCTGCGGCCAAGGCGCCCAAGTCGCGCGAGCGGCTGAACGACTTCTACGAATTCTGCCAGCCGCACGCCGGCGAATACAACAAGGGCTGGAACTTCTACGCCGGCATGAGCGAAGGCCAGATCCGCGCCGCCCAGGAAAACGAGGCCATGACCGGCGGCCGCCCGACCTGGGAAATGCAGGCCGGCAAGTTCACGCGCGAAGCCGCCGCCTTCGCCGCCAAGATGGGCACGTCCAACACCACCGGCGCCGGCTCATGGCGCGACAGCTTCGGCCTTTTCGGTCGCAAGGGCGATCAGGCGCCGCAGTCCGCGACCGAGGACCGCCGCATCGGCAAACTGGAACGCGCCGCCCTCGCCGACCTCGATCTGGATCCGGGTGCCGACAAGGCGAAGATCAAGGCTCAGTATCACGAGTTGCTGAAGCGGTTTCACCCCGACACCAACAGCGGCGACCGCAGCGCCGAGGCCAAGCTGCAACGCGTGATCAAGGCGTGGAAGACGCTGAAAAAGGCCGGTCTGGCCTGACGGCCTAGTCGGCGTAGATCATCTTGCGCGTCATGCCCCCGTCCACGGTCAGCACCTGGCCGGTCACGAAACTCGCTTCGGCGAGATAGAGCACAGCACCGGCGATATCCTCGGCGCGGCCGACGCGGCCGACCGGATGCTGTTCGTGATCGACAGGACGCAAATCCTCGCCATCCGAAATCCAGCCGGGCGCAATGGCGTTGACGCGGATCCGAGGGCCTTCGCTGATCGCCAGGGCGTGTGTCAGGGCGAACAGCGCGCCCTTTGACGCCGCATAGGCCTCGGTGTGCGGCTCGGACATGAAGGCACGTGTCGAGATCATGTTCACGATGGCGCCGCCCTCGTTCAGCAGAGGAATGGCGGCTCGGCTCATCAGGAAGGCGCCGGTCAGATGGCTGTCGATGATGTTGCGCCAGTCCGCCAGCGACAGCTCAGCCAGCGGGCCGTTCACCGGATCGGCGATGCCCCCGTTGTTGACCAGCAGGTCCAGCGACGACCAGCCCAGCGTCTCGAACGCCTGTTTGACCGAATCCTCATCACCCAAATCGCAGTCGATGTGACGGGCTTCGCCCTCTCCCGGCTTCAGGTCGAAGGAGGCGACTTCCCATCCGTTGGCCAGCAAGGCCTTACAGACGCCCGTTCCGATCAGGCCCGATCCGCCCGTGACAATCGCTTTTTTCATGGTCCGGAAACCGGCGACGGCCGGCTTGGTTGCGCTGGATCAAGGCTGACCGGCGGCCTGGCTGTTCGTGGCGGCCATCATCGGGCTCGACGGCTCGCGGAAATAGCGATCGATCCCGTCCGCCACCGACTTCATCAGGCGACGGCGCGCGCGCTCGTCGGTCAGAAGCCGCTCGTCCTCAGGATTGGTAATGAAGCCCATTTCCAGCAGCACGGCCGGCACGTCGGGCGCCAACAGGACAGCCAGGCCCGCATCGCGATGGCTGCGGCGCAAGAGAGGATGGTCCGATCCCTCCAGGTGGGTCAGCAAGACCCGCGCGAACTGGGCCGAGCGGTTCTGGGTCGCGCGCTGAGTCATGTCGAGCAGGATGCGATCAACCGACGGATCGCGCCCCGGCAGATGCAGCTCGCGATGCCAGTTGTCGCCGCGCGTGAACTCGCGCACGGCCCGGCCCGCGCCCTGCTCCGACAAGGTATAGACGCTGGCCCCGCGCAGCGCCGGGTCGGCGCCGGCGTCAGCGTGCAAGGAAATGAACAGATCGGCGTCGGCCTGACGCGCGATGGAGACACGGCGATAGAGATCGACGTAGCGGTCATCGGTCCGGGTCAGGCGCACGCGATAGCGGCCGTTCTTCTCAAGCTCGGCCTTCAAGGCCAGGGCTGCGGCCAAAGTGACCTGCTTTTCCTGGGCGCTTGCGCCGCTGGCGCCCGGATCATTGCCGCCATGGCCGGCGTCGATGACGATCAGGGGGCGTTCTGCGCGACGCGGCGGCGCGCTGGCGCGCGGCGCCGGCGTGGTCGAGGCGCGCGCGGCGGCTCCCGTCGCCTTCAGGTCCACGACATAACGATAATGGCTGACGCCGTCGCCGGGCGGCAGCAGGAAGCGCCGTTCGATCTCGCTGCCGCGCGCCAGTTCTAGCTGAACTCGCGACGAACCGCCGGACGACGTAACTTCATAAGAGCGCACTAGGCCCGAACCGCCACCGTTTAGACCACGCCCTGGCGCAACACCGCTGAGGGCCAGCACCACCCGGCCTTCGCCGCCCGCGTCGATGACGCGTCCTTGCGCCGTCTTGTCCAGATCGATGACGACGCGGGTCCGATCGCCATCGGCGCCGAAGCGCACCGCCAGCACATCGCCCTGCGCGCCCCAGGCGAAACCGCGCGTTGCGGACAGACCGACCATGCAGATGACCACGAAGGCCAGGGCGGTCATCGCCCACTCCTTCGCGCCCCAGCGCATCAGACCTGTCAAAACGCGACCGCTCATCTGCGTCGGCGAACCCGGTTTAAGCCTACTTGAACCTCATCATGACAGAGGCTCGTATTCAGGGGGTTAAGGCGAGCGCCTTTTAATTCTCCCGTTGCGTGACTATGCTGTGACCGCTCGCGAACCGATCGCGCCGATTTCGCCTCTGCGAATCTTGGCGCGCCCTCCTCGCGGCGTTGACTTTCACCAATCCTAGAACCACCCCGGCCTGGCCGATGGTTCGAAGAGCGGACCAGGGACGCGGCCTTCCCAAGGGATTGGCGCGCCCGGTTCAGGACCGACGACTTAATGGGCCTTTCCGCCTGCGTTCCCCAACGGCTTGATCAAGCCTTCTTCGCCGTTCTCGGCGAGGGGATGTCGCGCGCGCCGGCCCTCACCTTCATTCGGCGAGCCGCCATGACCCTGTCCGGAGATCCGGGACGGTCGGCCTGCGCGCGCCAGAGAGAGACTTTCCATGTCAAAGACAATGCTGATCGATGCGGCGCATCCCGAGGAGACCCGGGTCGCCATCGTGGACGGGCGCAAGATTGAGGAATTCGATTTCGAATCCCGTGCGAAGCGCCAGCTTCGCGGCAACATCTACCTCGCCAAGGTCACTCGCGTAGAGCCCAGCCTGCAGGCCGCCTTCATTGAATACGGCGGCAATCGCCACGGCTTCCTCGCCTTCAACGAAATCCACCCCGACTACTACCAGATCCCCGTCGCCGACCGCGAAGCCATCATGGCCGAGGCGCACGATGATGAGGACGAGGACGATCTCGACCGCGAATCGACCGGCGATGACGTCGACCCCGAATCGGCGCTGGCCGACGAGGAGCGGCTGAAGCGCCGCCTGATGCGTCGCTACAAAATCCAAGACGTCATCAAGCGCCGCCAAATCCTGCTGGTCCAGGTCGTCAAGGACGAGCGAGGCGCCAAGGGCGCAGCCCTGACCACCTGGCTGTCGCTGGCCGGCCGCTACTGCGTGCTGATGCCCAACACCGGCAAGGGCGGCGGCATTTCGCGCAAGATCACGAACACCTCTGACCGTCGTCGGCTGAAGAGCGCCGTCTCGGCCCTGGAAGTGCCCAAGGGCATGGGCCTGATCATCCGCACGGCGGGCGCCAAGCGCACCAAGGCCGAGATCAAGCGCGACTATCAATATCTGCTGCGCCTGTGGGAAACGATCCGCGAGACCACCCTTGCCTCTCACGCCCCCTCGGTGATCTACGAGGAAGAGAACCTTGTCCGCCGCGCCGTGCGCGACATGTTCGACAAGGACTTCGACGGCATCCAGGTCGAGGGCGTCGAGGGCTTCAAGGAAGCGCGCGACTTCATGCGCGTGCTGATGCCGGCCCAGGCCAAGAAGGTTCACCTGTATCGCGGCTCGCGTCCCCTGTTCGCGGCCAACGGCATCGAGGAACTGCTGACGCAGATCCATCAGCCGGTCGTGCCGCTGAAGTCCGGCGGTTATCTGGTCATCAACCAGACCGAGGCTCTGGTGGCCATCGACGTCAACTCTGGCCGCGCCACCAAGGAACGCAACGTCGAGCAGACAGCGTTCAAGACCAATATGGAAGCGGCCGAGGAAGCCGCCCGCCAGCTGCGGCTGCGCGACCTCGCCGGCCTGGTCGTCATCGACTTCATCGACATGGATGAGGGCAAGAACAACCGCGCCGTCGAGCGCGTGCTGAAGGAGGCCCTGTCCTCCGACCGCGCCCGCATCCAGATGGGCCGTATCTCGCCCTTCGGCCTGATGGAGATCAGCCGCCAGCGTCGCCGACTGGGCGTGATCGAGGGTGCGACCGAAGCCTGCCCGCACTGCCAGGGCACGGGCCGCATCCGCTCTGCCGAATCCGCCGCCCTGATGACCCTGCGCGCGGTCGACATCGAGGCCGGCAAGAACGGCGCAGGCGTCGTGGTGCTGAAGGTCTGCACCGCCGTCGGCCTGTACATCCTGAACCACAAGCGCGCCTATCTGCAGTCGCTGCTTGAACGTCGCGGCCTGAACGTCATCGTCCAGATCGACGACAGCCTGGGTCAGGGCGAACACAATATCGAGCGCACCGAGACCAACGAGGACTTCGTCGCGCCCGAGATCGAGATGCCCAACCTCGACGACGACTTCGACGCCTCGCTGTACGAAGACGAGGATGAGGACGACGACGAGGAGATCATCGTCTACGACGATGACGACACGGTCGAATCCCTGGATCGCGAAGACAGCGACGACGACGAACCGCGCGAACGTTCGGAACGTCATGAAGGCGGTCGCGATCGCGGTCGTGGGCGCAACCGTCGCCGTCGTGGCGGTCGTCGCGACGAGGAGACCTCCGACGTCGAGGCCGTCGATACGGTCAGCGCCGACGACGCCTCGGACGATGAGGAAGACGAAAACGGCCGCCGTCGTCGCCGTGGCCGCCGTGGCGGTCGCCGCGTCCGCGAGGATGGCGAGCGCGACGTCTACACCTGGGTTCGCGGCCGCACGCCGTCGCTGGACGACCCCTATGTCTGGTTCGACCCGCTGAACCCCGGCCGCTCGGAAGGTCGTCCGGAACGCGGCGAGCGCCCCGAGCGGGCTGAACGTCCCGCTGTCGCTCAGTCCGAGATCGAAGGCCTGGATGTCGTTGCTGGCGAAGGCTCCGGCGAGGAAGGCGGCCGTTCGCGTCGTCGCCGTCGTCGGGGTCGCGGTCGTGGCGACGGTCCCGTCAGCCACGAGATCAAGGTCGAGAACCGCGCCACCAACGAAGGCATGCCGCCCGACGGCTCGCCCGAGACGCCGATGGCCGTCATGGTCGAGCCGACCGAGGCCGTCGAAACGTCTGCCCCGGCCATCGCGCCCGAACCTCAGCGTCGTCGCGTGCGCCGCAAGTCGGCCAGCGCCAACGTCGAGATCGCGACCGAACCGCATCCCGACACCGCCATCGAGCCGAACGAGGCCACGGTCCAAGGCGCGCCGGTCGAACTGGACGTGACCCCCCACGAGGCGCTGGCCGCCGAACCGGCGGAGGTCGCCCCGGTCGCCGCCCCGACGGCGGTTCCGGTGACCGAGGCCGTCTTGGCCGAGCCTTTCGTCGCCCCCACGCCGGAGATAGACGTTCAGGCCATCATCGCCGAAGACCCGAACCAGATCGTCGCACCGCCCGAAAAGCCCAAGCGCGGGTGGTGGCGCCGCTGATCGGTCACGATTAGACTGTCTGGATACAGGCGGGGGCCGGTCGTTGTTGGAGTAGAGCCATGAGGTGGCTTCCCCGATCTGCATCCCGCGTTCTGGCGGCGGCGGCGACGGCCTTGATGGCTGTTTCCGTCGCCGGCCAGGCCTCCGCGCAAAGCCTGATCCGCGACACCGAGGTCGAGGGCATCGTGCGCGAATGGGCCGACCCGGTCTTCGTGGCCATGGGTCTGAACCCGAACGACATCGAAGTCCTGCTGGTCAACGACAACGACCTGAACGCCTTTGCGACGCGCGGGCGGATCATGGGCGTCAACACCGGCCTGATCCTGCGCACCAAGACGCCCGGTGAACTGCTGGGCGTGATGGCGCACGAGGCGGGCCACATCAAGAACCGCCATACCCTGCGCGACGGGGCCGAGAACGCCGGCAAACAGCCGATGTTCATGACCATGGCGCTGGGGGCCCTGGCCATCGCCGCCGGCGCGCCGGACGCAGGCGTGGCCCTGCTGGGCTCCAGCCAGTATTTCGGCGCTCTGGGCGCGCTGCATTACATGCAGAGCCAGGAAGGCGAGGCCGACATCTCGGGCGCGCGGGCGCTGGAGGCGGCCGGCGAATCCGGAGCCGGGCTGGTGTCCTTCTTCGAGAACTTCCGCTCGCAGGAGGTCTTCTCCGACGCCCGCCGCTATCCCTATTTCCGCAGCCACCCCCTGTCGTCGAACCGGATTGAGAGCCTGCGTCGCTACGTGCAGGAGCAGCCGCACTACGACCATCGCGACAGCCCCGAGCGTATGGCGCAGCACGCGCTGATCCTGGCCAAGATCCACGCCTTCATGGATGCGCCGAACGCCACCCTGCGCGATTATCCGTCAACCGACACCTCCCTGCCCGGCCGCTATGCGCGGGCCATCGCCTGGTATCGCGACGGCCAGACGGACAAGGCGCTGACGGCGGTGGATGCGCTGATCGCCGGCGACGTGAACAACCCCTATTTCCAGGAACTGAAGGGCCAGATCCTGTTCGAGGAAGGTCGCCCGGCCGAGGCCGTCGCCGCCCACCGCGAGGCGGTCCGCCTGAAGCCCGACGCCCCCCTGCTGCGCGTCAACTTGGCCCACGCCCTGATCGAGACCAACGACAAGGCCAAGCTGGACGAGGCCATCGATCAGCTGAAACACGCCGTCGTCGCCGAGAAGGACAACACCATGGCCTGGCGACTGCTGGCCCAGGCCTATGCCTCGCAAGGCAAGGAGGGCGAGGCGCGCCTGGCCTCGGCGGAATACTATTTCGCCGGCGGGGACGAGAAACAGGCCACCCAATTCGCCCTGCGCGCCCGCTCCATGCTGGATCCGGGCTCGATCGAATGGCGCCGCGCCGTCGATATCGTCCTGGCCTCGGGCGCCACGCCCGACGACCTCAACGACCTGGACCGCCGTGACGCCGCGCGCCGGCCCGCCACCCTCAACTGACCCCTTACGCCGACTGCGAGCCTGAATGACCGACGACGCCCCCACGCCTGCGCCCGAACCCAAGACCGCCAAGCCAGGATGGCTCAGCGGCGGCCGCGCCGGCTATCTGGCCCTGGGACTGTCGGTCATCGCCCTGGGCTTTTCAGCCGCGCCCTATCTGACCGGCGGATCGAACGTGCGTGCGTATCTGCTGGAGCATCCCGAGGTCTTGCAGGAGGCGCAGATGGCGCTCCAGACCAAGGACGCCGAGGCCGCCGTCGAGGAGACGAACCAGGCCGCCGCCGCCAACGCCGGCCTCCTGGCGCCCGACGCCCGCGATCCGGCCTTCGGTCCAGCGAACGCCAAGGTCACGGTGATCGAATTCTTCGACTTCCGCTGCCCCGGCTGCAAGGCCGTGGCCCACGACTATCGCGCCCTGATGGCCGCCCATCCGGAAGTCCGCTTCGTCTTCAAGGACTGGCCCATCCTGGACCGCGGCGACGACATCACCTCGCAATACGCCGCCCGCGCCGCCCTCGCCGCGCACCAGCAGGGCAAGTATCTGGAGGTCTATGACGCCCTGATGACCGAACGGGCGCTATCGATCGAAGCGATCGACGCCATCTTGGCGGCGCACGGCCTGGACATGGCCCGCGCCAAGGCCGCGATCGCCGCGCCCGACACCACCCGCCACATCGCCGACATTCACACCACGGCCGCCGCCCTGCGTCTGCGCGGCACGCCGACCTTCTTCGTCAACGGCAAGGCCAGCCCCGGCATCGACCCGGCCGAGATCGGCAAACTGATCGAAGCGGCGAAGCGCTGACCAACCTGCGGCCGAGGCTTCAGGCCTCGGCCAAACTCATCTGCCCGCCGATCCATTCGACGCCGGCGTGATGCAGGGCGTCATTGGCCGCTGTCTCGTCGCCCAGCGCCTGCTCGGCGCGGTAGAGGACGTAATAGCTGTAGGGATCGTTCGGCCAATCCTTCAGCAGCTCGCCGATCTTGGCCTTGGCCCCGGCCGCATCGCCGGACGCCAGCATGGCGGCGGCCAGGCTTCGGCGCGTCGGGTACCAGATCATCGGCGGATCGCCGCCCTCGGGCGCCATGGCCTGGATCGCCGCCGCTCGTCCGTAGGCGGCGATGGCGGCGGGATAGTCCTGATCGATCATGGCCGCGCGGCCTTCCAGCACCTTCTGGAACAGTTCGGCGAAACCGGTCTGACGATCCGCCATCGGGCCCTTGAACGCCTTGTCCGCCAGCAGGGCGGCGATGGCCTGGGCCTCGACCCGAACCGCCGCCGCATCGCCGCGCCGCGCCGCCGCCTCGCCCCGCGCATAGCGCCAGCCGACCCGCATCAGCGGGCGGCCTACGTCCGGCTCGGCCAGGGCCGCGATCTGGGCGTCCGATCCGAACCGGCCGTAAAGCGCATAGGCGTCGGCCGCCATCACCTGACGATAGACGACATAGCCGTCCTCGCCCGCCTCGGGCGGTCCCGCCAGCTGCGGATAGGTCGCCATATACCAGTCGGCCAGCTCTAGCCCCCGCTCGGCCCCGCCCGCCATCAGGGCGCCGCCCATGCCGAAATGAATGTTGTGGGCATGCAGCCGCATGCCGCGAATGCCGCCGGGCGGGCCGACCAGTTGGTCATAGCTCTTGTCCAGCGCCACGGCGTTGACGTTGGACATCATCGCGTCCTTGTAGCGCCCAACCCGATAGAAGGTGTGCGACGGCATGTGCACCAGATGGCTGGCGCCCGGCGCCAGCAGGGCCAGCCGCTCGCCATAGGCCAGCGCCCTGTGTGGATCGTCCGACCATTCGGTCAGGTGTATGTACAGGTGAATGGCGCCCGGATCGTTCGGCTTGACCGTCAGGGCGTGCTCCAGGATCGCCATGGCGCGGGTGACGGCCGGATCGGTCGCCTTGCCGTCCTTGTCCCACCATTCGCCCTCGGGCTGGAGCATCCAGGCGTCGGCGGTGATCGAGGCGACCGATACGTCGTCGGCGTGACGCTTTGCGATCCGGTCCATGGCGCGCGCGTAACGCAGGGCGCGGGTCTTCTCCTTGCCTGAATAGCGCTGGATCAGGGCGTCGATCATCTGGCGCTGCATCGGCGTAGCGTCTCGGGCCAGACGCCGCGCGTCACGGGCGACGCGCAGGCCTGTGGCGATCGATTCGGGATCGCCGCCGCCGTTCAGGTTCGGCCCGATCGCCCAGGCCTCGCCCCAGGCGCACATGCCGCACGACGGGTCCAACTGCCTCGCCTTCCTGAACGCCCGCACCGATTCCGAATGCTCGAACGCCCAGCGCAGTCGCACGCCGTGGTCAAACCAGGCCTGGGCCTCGGGGTTCTTCGTATCGACCGCGAAACCCTCGTCGCCGAAGCCTGGGGCCATGACCATGTCGCGTGTCGGCTGGACATCGCCGACGGCGCCGACCCGGCCGCAGACCTGCGGATTGGTGATCAGGGCCAGGGTCGCCGCCGTCGCCGTGGCGTCGGCGGCCGCCACGGGCGCAATCAGACAGGCGACCGAAACCGTCGCGACCCACAGACCTTTGCGCATCTTCGCCCCTCTTCCTCTGGCGACCAGTGTGCGATCAAATCGTCGGCTCGCCAATCACCCCATCAGGGCATGGTGACAGGCAAGGTGTCTTGCGCCCGCCCGTCGCCAGCCGGCGCCGCGATCCCAAGCATCCGCGCCAGGAAGGGCTGCACATCGACGCTGTCCAGATCGGTCAGCCGACGCCCGGCGACCACGCCCGGCCCATGGGCGATGAAGATCGCCGCCATCTCCGGCGCCTGATTGTCATAACCGTGAGCGCCGCCCGCTCGCGTCACCGGCCGATCCCGCGTCGCCGTCAACCAGCCAGTCTCGACCAGACAGACGATCTGCGCCACACGGGGGTTGGATCCATAGAACAGTCGCGCCGGCACATCGGCCTTGTTCCAGCATTCCATATGCGGATGGCGTCCAACCAGCTTCTGCTGCACCTCGGCCTCGCGGCCTGGCGCCGGATCAACGGTCAGGACCGCTCCGCCATAGCCGATCTTCAGCGCCGCCGGATCGATGATGTCGTCGATCCACACGACCCGGTCCGGCGAGGTCGCGGCCATGCCGTGATCCGACACCACGACCAGCATCGTGCGATCATAAAGCCCTCTCGCCTTCAGCCCCTCGATCAACCGTGCCATCGAGGCGTCCACCGATGCCGCGGCGGCGCGCGTCTCGGGCGCATCAGGGCCGTTGCGGTGACCGGCGGTGTCGACGATGTCGAAATACAGCGTCTCCAGCTTCGGCCGCTGATCCACCGGCAGGTCCAGCCACGACAGCAGACGATCCACGCGCGCATCGCCCGGCATTCCCTGGTCGAACGGCGCCCACTGGCTGGGCCGCACGCCGTGGATCTCGACCTCCGATCCCGGCCAGAACATGGTGCCGGTGCGCACGCCCGCCTTTTCGGCCGTGACCCAGATCGGCTCGCCCTGATCCCAGAAGCCGCTTTCCTTGCTGGCCATGGTGAAAGCGCCCAGCTGCGTGTCGGTGAACCGGTTGCCGACCACGCCGTGATGGTCCGGGTGCAGGCCCGTCACTAGCGTATAGTGGTTGGGGAAGGTCACGCTGGGGAACGACGGCCGCATCGGGCCGAACGCGCCGCCGGCGACCAGTCCATCCAGCACCGGCGTCTGCCCCTTACCCAAATAGTCCGGCGAGAAGCCGTCGATCGACACCAGGATGACCAGATCGGGACGGGTCGTCTGCGCGGCCTGCTCGACAATCGGAGATGTAAGGGCGGGTTGCGGGGCCCCGGCGCAGGACGCGACGGCGAAGGCGGCGGCCACGGCCAGGCTGGCGGCGACGAAACGAGACATGAGCTTACTCCAAGGCGATACTGAACCATTGCCTAAACTTAATGGACGACAGCCACGCGACGGCTTGTGCGACCGGCGTTCACTCGCCAAGCTTGGCGTATGGAAACCGTCATCGACATTCGCGGCCTGACCAAGACCTACGGGACGGTAAAGGCCTTGGACGGCCTGACCTTGTCGATCCCGCGCGGCGGGGTCTACGGCATTCTGGGGCCCAATGGTGCGGGCAAATCGACGCTGTTTCGCACCCTGTTGGGTCTGATTCGTCCGACCGAGGGCGAGGCCACTGTGATGGGCGGTCGGATCGGCGATCCGGCCTCGATGCGGCGCATGGGCTCGATGATCGAGACGCCGCGCTTTCCGCCGTTCATGACCGCCCGCCAGGTGCTGGAATGGCTGGCCCGCGCCCATGGCGGCGTGTCCTCGGCCGAGATCGACAACTGGCTGCAACGCGTCGGCCTGACCGAGGCCGCCAATCGCCGCGTGAAGGGTTTTTCCGTCGGCATGCTGCAACGCCTGGGCGTCGCCGCCGCCCTGATGACCAAGCCGGACCTGGTCATCCTGGATGAACCGACCAGCGGCATGGATCCGCCCGGCATCCAGGAGATGCGCGCCCTGATCCGCAGCCTGGCCGACCACGACGGCGTGACGGTCATCCTGGCCAGCCACCAGCTTCAGGAGGTCCAGCGCGTCTGCGACCGCGTCGCCATCTTCAACAAGGGCAAGGTGATCACCGAGGGCCGCGTCTCCGATCTGACCGCCTCGGGCGAGCGTCTGCGCCTGTCGGTCACGCCGTTGGCGAAGGCCATGTCCGTGCTGGGCGAGCGCGCGACGCTGGAGGGCGATGCACTTGTGGCCGCCGTGCCGCGTAGCGAAGCCGCCGCCACCATCAAGGCTCTGGTCGAGGGCGGAGTCGATATCGAAGAGGCCCGCTGGATCGGCGCGGACCTGGAAGACGTCTTCATGAGCGAAACCGGCTGGACCGGCGTGCAGGAGCAAAACCGTGCTAGCTGACGCGATCCGTTCCGAAACCTACCGCCTATCCAAGAACCGCACCGCCCTGTTCTGGAGCGTGCTGTTCATCCCGATCATGGGTGTAATCCTCGCCACCCTGGGCTTCGTCGTCGCCAAGGCCAATGAGGCGAAACTGGCGGGCAAGCTGCCGCCGGACATGATGAAGGGCGGCCCGCTCGATCTGGGGATGGCCCTGGTCAAGAGCGCGGGCGACTTCGCCAATCCGGCCATCCTGATGTTCGTCCTGATCGGCGCGGCGACGATCTACGCCGGCGACTACCGCTGGGAAACCTGGCGGCTGATCAGCGCGCGCAACACCCGGCCGAACCTGCTGACCGGCAAGGTCGCGGTGGTGGGTCTGGTGATCGTGCTGGCGACCATCGCCGCCCTGATCTCCGACGTGATCGCCAGTGTGATCCAGGCGGCGGTGTTCGGCCGCCCCCTCACCTTCTCGATGAACGGCGAAGCGGCGGCGGACTTCGGCCTTCTGACCCTTACGTCCTGGGCGCGCATCCTGCAGTTCACCATGCTCGGCCTCCTGGCGGCCGTGGTGACGCGCTCGTTGTTGGCGGCCCTGTTTGCGCCGCTGGTGATCGGCGTGGCCCAGTTCTTCCTGCCCCAACTGCTGCTGCCGATGGGCGTGACGCCAGACGGCTGGCTTCTGCCTCTGCTGTCACCCGGCATGGCCACCGACCTGCTGAAGGCCGCTATCGAGGGCGGCGCATCGGCGGCGCAACTACCCGATCATGCCGTACTCAAGGGCGTTCTCAGCCTGGCCTTCTGGATCGGCGTCCCCTTCGCCGCCGCCGTCGCTTGGTTCAACCGCCAGGATTTGTCCAAGGAATAGGCGGCGACGGACTACGCGCGCCTTCCGCAACCAGCCAGCCGCGGAAGGCGTCTACAGCCGCGTCCTGGACGGCTGAAGCCGCTTTTCCATGAAGACGTCGGCGCGCACGTAGGGCGTGGGCCTTTGCGGCAGGTGAACGAAGCCGGCGCTTTCATACAGGGCGATCGCGGGTTTCAGGGCGCTGTTGGTTTCCAGATAGAGCCGGGCAGCGCCCGCTTGCCGCGCCGCCGCTTCGCAGGCCTCAAGCAGGCGTCGCGCCAGCCCCAAGCCACGCGCGGCGGGCGTGACCGTCATCTTGCAGACCTCCACCCCGTCATCGGTAGGAGCCAGGGCGCAGCATCCCACGGCCTCACCATCCTTCTCCGCAATGAAGATACGCCCGCCCTTGTCCAGGAACACGCCCTGCGGATCATTGATCGCCAGACGATCCTTGGCCTCGATAGCGAAGCCGCCCTCGACCAGCCAGGCGGTGTTCAACTGCGCCCAGGCGGGGGCGTGATCGGGACGGAAATCGACGATGGCGACGGTCATTCAGACCTCATGTCCGGTTTCCACGCAAAGCAAAAGGGCGGTCGGATCGCTCCGACCGCCCTTCCGGCGTTTGGTCAAACGACCAAATCTTAGTCTTCGTCGTTGCCTTCGAAGGCCAGGACCGGACCGGAGTCCTTGCCCTTGGCTTCGACGTCGCGATCGACGAACTCGATGACGGCCATCGGGGCGTTGTCGCCGTGGCGGAAGCCAGCTTTCATGATGCGGATATAGCCGCCGTTACGCTCGCTGTAGCGCGGGCCAAGCGTTTCGAACAGCTTGCCGACTTGCGGCACGTCGCGAACCTGGCTGATGGCCTGACGACGCGCGTGCAGGTCGCCCTTCTTGGCGAGGGTGACCAGCTTCTCGACAAAGGGACGCAGTTCCTTCGCCTTGGGCAGGGTCGTGGTGATCTGCTCGTGCTTGATCAGCGAGGCGGCCATGTTGGCGAACATGGCGGTGCGGTGGCTGCTCGTGCGACCGAGTTTACGATGGGCGGCGCCGTGGCGCATCTGGGTCTCTCCTACTCCGGAACCGGTATCCTCAAGCGGACCTGGAACCGTAATCTTCTAACCGCCCCGACATTCTCCCGAAGGAGACGGGCGGAGGGTTGAACTTAGATCTGGTCGTCGAACTTCTTGGCCAGATCTTCGATGTTTTCGGGCGGCCAGTTCGGCACGTCCATGCCGAGGCTGAGGCCCATCGTCGTGAGAACTTCCTTGATCTCGTTCAACGACTTGCGGCCGAAATTCGGAGTGCGAAGCATTTCGCCCTCGGTCTTCTGGATCAGGTCGCCGATGTAGACGATGTTGTCGTTCTTCAGGCAGTTGGCCGAACGAACCGACAGTTCCAGCTCGTCCACCTTCTTCAGCAGCGCCGGGTTGAAGGGCAGGTCGGGCTTGCCGTCCGACTGCTCGACAGCCTTCTTGGGCTCTTCGAAGGTGATGAAGATCTGGAGCTGGTCCTGCAGGATGCGCGCGGCGTAGGCCACAGCGTCAACCGGCGTGACCGCACCGTTGGTTTCGACTTCCAGCAACAGCTTGTCGTAGTCGAGCGACTGACCCTGACGGGTCGGCTCAACGCGGTAAGCCACCTTCTTGACCGGCGAATACAGGGCATCGACGGCGATCAGGCCGATCGGCGCATCTTCCGGACGGTTCAGCTCGGCGGCGACATAGCCCTTGCCGTTCTGGACGGTCAGTTCCATGCGCACCGATGCGCCGTCGTCCAGCGTGCAGATGACGTGGTCGGGGTTCAGAACCTCGATGTCCGCCGGCACGTCGATCTGGCCGGCCGTCACCGGACCGGGGCCCGTGGCGCGCAGGGTCATGCGCTTGGGGCCTTCGGCGTGCATGCGCAGCGCCAGTTGCTTGATGTTCAGGACGATGTCGACCACGTCTTCCCGCACGCCTTCCAGCGACGAGAATTCATGAACGACGCCGTCGATCTGGATGGCCGTGACGGCCGCGCCTTGCAGCGAGGACAGCAGAACGCGACGGAGCGCGTTGCCGAGCGTCACGCCGAAGCCACGCTCGAGGGGTTCGGCCACCAGGCGCGCCTTGCGCTGGGCATCGGAACCGGTCTCGATCTGGGGCTTCTCGGGACGGATCAGCTCTTGCCAGTTTCTTTCGATCATTTTGTCCCTCGAACGGGTTTCGCCTGCTCCGGCCTTGTCGACGAGGCCATGATGGAGCGGACGGAGATGGGGGTGCTTTAGGCGGTGTCGCTTAGACGCGACGACGCTTGGGCGGACGGCAACCGTTGTGCGGCATCGGCGTGACGTCGCGGATGGTCGTGATCGTCAGACCGACAGACTGCAGCGCGCGCAGGGCCGATTCACGGCCGGAGCCCGGACCCGAAACGTTCACTTCCAGCGTCTTCACGCCGTGTTCCTGGGCCTTCTTGCCAGCGTCTTCCGCAGCCATCTGAGCGGCGTAAGGGGTCGACTTACGCGAACCCTTGAAGCCCATGTGACCCGCCGAAGACCACGAGATCGCGTTGCCTTGGGCATCGGTGATCGTGATCATGGTGTTGTTGAACGAAGCATTCACGTGGGCGACGCCCGAGGTGATGTTCTTGCGCTCGCGCTTCTTTACGCGACCCGGTTCCTTGGCCATGTGTCTGCCTTACTTCTTCTTGCCGGCGATCGGCTTGGCGGGACCCTTGCGGGTGCGGGCGTTTGTGTGGGTGCGCTGGCCGCGGACCGGCAGGCCCTTGCGGTGACGAAGGCCGCGATAGCAGGCCAGGTCCATCAGACGCTTGATGTTCATCGACGTCTCGCGGCGCAGGTCGCCCTCGACGGTGTGATCCTTGTCGATCGTTTCGCGGATCGACAGGACTTCGGCGTCCGTCAGCTGGTTCACCCGGCGGGCGGGCTCGATGCCCACCTTTTCGGTGATGTCCTTGGCGGCGGCCGGGCCGATGCCATGGATATACTGAAGCGCGATCTCTACGCGCTTGTTGGTCGGGATGTTGACGCCAGCAATACGGGCCACGAAATTCTCCAGATACGCGTTAGTCAGACGCAACAAACGCTCCGGTTAACAAACCAGGAGCGTGGCGCCCTTCGCGGGAAGGCGCCCTTATACAGATGATTCACCGGGCGTCAACCAGAGGGCTTATCGGCGTCCTTTGGCGGCGCGGGGAAAGCCAAGGCGATTGTCATTGCTTGTCGATCCAAGACGCGCCCGCTGCTCGTGGGAGGCTTGATCCGGAACTCGCGCACCCGCGCTAACGCCTCACGTCGATAGCCGGATGGACGGGGGTGCTCCCCCACCACGCGGCACCGCTCTAATCTCTCCGTCAGCCTTAGCTGGCAGCGTAGCACCACATGAGCCCCGGTCGAGTCGTAAAGCGATGCTCGCGATACAGCCTCCGATATCGCAGCGTTGGCGGGGCCTTGGATCAAGATTGGAGCGGTGCGGCCTCCGCCGCCGTCACCATCACCCACACCTGCGCCTCTGCCATCACCGCTTCCGCCCTGCCCCAGCCCCGGCTGCTCGCTTTCAATGTTAGCCAAACCGATCACGTGAGGTTGCTCGTCGGCTTGGATATGAGGCTGTTCAAGCTCTTGCTCAACTTTGTGCGGGACTGGCGGCTTGTGCGTGCGAGACGGCGCTGTCGGAGCGCCGCCTGTCTTGCCAACATCTGGCTGGCTGCCGAGATCGACACGCGGCAAGAGAACGACGTTAAAGATTGGAGGCGCGACCGGGATGCTGACTTCAGTCCTCGTCAGCGCCAACAACCACAAAGCGGCAATGTGCACTGCCGTAACCAGGACGATCGCCATCCACCGGGTGCGTCGAGCTTGGAACACAGACGGTGTGACGACCATGACCTTCCCTCCAGGTCACCAACATGAAATCCACAGTTGCGGCCGTCAACCTCTGTTCGGCGGGCGGCCGAAATCGACCCCGACGGTGACTCGCTGGCCCTCAATGGGGCGACCGTCTTCGGTCGGGGGCTGAAAGCGGAAATAGCCCGACACTTGCAGGCCGGCCACGCCGAAGCCCAGGCCGGGGGGCGTCTCTTGAACGACGCGGCAACCGTCCAGCCGGCTGTCCAGACGAATGACGCAGGACAGTTCGACCCGGCCGTACCGGCTTCGGGCACCCGGTGGGTGGTTGGCGCGAATCTGGCCGATGGTGGGACCGGTGACCAGACGCGGTCCGGTCGAGCCGCTGCCCGGGCCGGACCCAGAGCCGACGCCGGATCCGCTGCCTGTCCCCTGCCCGCCCTGGCCGAAGCCGGGTTGCAGCGACGGCGCCGGTGCGACCCCGACGACGGGCGCAGGCTCCGGCGCCTTGACAGGCGGGGCGGGAACTTCGCGGGGGCGTTCCTTGGGCGGAGGCGGCGGTGTGTGAATGACGGATGGCGCAGCGGGGGCGCCGCCGCCCGTCTCGGGCGCCGGGGGTTCGGCGGAAATCGGCGGCGGCGGGTCGTAGAGAACGACCTCGAACGGCGGTGGCTCAACCACGGGCGTCGGCGCCGGCCCTCTCACCTGTCCTAGCCACAGGAACAAGCCGATTTCCGCGACGGCGACGCCGACGAATATGCCCGCCATGCGCCAGCGACGCAGGCGGGTCTTTTGGGGTTTAGGATCGTCCAACTCAGTCATCAGGCGATCAACGCCCGAAAACGCAAATCAGGCCAGAGCCTCGTCGATCGCCTTGGCGACGGACTCGATCGAGCCCATGCCGTCGGCCTCTGTCAACTTGCCCTGGGCTTCGTAGTAGGGAAGCAGAGGCGCGGTGTTGCGATTGTAGGCCTCGAGCCGGACCTTGAAGGATTCGGGATTGTCGTCTGGACGGCCCTGTTCGGCGAAGCGCTTGGCGATCCGTTCGGTCAGGGCGGCGTCGTCAACTTTCAGGCGGACGACGGCGTCGATCTGAACACCGCGCTTGGCCAGCATCTCGTCCAGCGCCTCGGCCTGGGCCACGGTGCGGGGGAAGCCGTCGAAGATGGCGCCGCCGGCGGCCTCGGCCTCTGTCAGGCGATCTTCGATCAGGGCGATGACGATCTCGTCGGTGACCAGATCGCCGCGCGCCAGCACGTCCTTGACCTTGAGCCCCAGCTCCGAGCCCGAAGCGATGGCCGCGCGCAGCATGTCGCCGGTGGAGAGCTGGACCATGCCCTTCTCTTCCACCAGCCGCTTGGCCTGGGTGCCCTTGCCCGCCGCCGGCGGTCCGAACAGGATCAAGTTCATGCTTCAGCCCTCCCCTGGGCGTCTGACAACCTAAGACTTAGCGGCGAACGGGCGTGGGAGCGCCGCGACCGCCACGACCACGCAGCTTGGCCTTCTTGATCAGGCCTTCGTACTGGTGCGCCAGCAGTTGGGACTGGATCTGGGCCACAGTGTCCATGGTGACCGAGACGACGATCAAGATAGACGTTCCGCCAAAGTAAAGGCTGTTGCCGAATTGGCTGACGATGAACTCCGGCAGCAGGCAGACCGCGGTGATGTAGGCGGCGCCGATCACGGTCAGGCGGGTCAGGACATAGTCCAGATATTCCGCAGTCCGCTTGCCGGGACGGATGCCCGGCAGGAAGCCGCCGTATTTGCGCAGGTTCTCGGCCGTGTCCTCGGGATTGAAGGTGATCGAGGTGTAGAAGAAGCAGAAGAAGACGATCAGGGCGGCATACAGCGCCATAAACAGCGGCTGGCCGTGCGTCAGCTGCGCCGTCACCAGCGGCAGCCAGCTCATCCAGCTGGGCAGGTCGGCGTTAGCCGTCATGGTCGCAACCGTCGTCGGCAGCATCAGCAGCGACGAGGCGAAGATCGGCGGGATCACACCGGCGGTGTTGACCTTCAGCGGCAGGAACGAACGCTCGCCCCCGGCCATGCGGTTGCCTTCCTGGCGCTTCGGATACTGGATCAGAAGACGGCGCTGGGCGCGCTCCATGAAGACGATGAAGACCACGGTGGCCACAGCCAGGATGGCGATGAACAGCAGGGCGAAGGCCGACATCTGACCTTGTTGGGCCAGGCCCAGCAGCCGGGCGATGGTCGACGGCAGAACGGCCACGATCCCGGCGAAGATGATCAGCGAGATGCCGTTGCCGACGCCGCGCGCCGTCACCTGCTCACCCAGCCACATCAGGAACATAGTGCCGCCGGTCAGGGTCACGACCGTCGAGATGATGAAGAAGATCCCGGGGTTGTCGACCAGCCCGGCCGTGCTGTTCAGGCCCGCCGCGATACCGAAGGACTGCGCCAGCGCCAGGAACACCGTCAGATAACGCGTGTACTGGTTCAGCTGCTTGCGGCCGCTTTCGCCGCCTTCCTTCTTCAGCTTCTCCCAAGGCGGATACACTGTGCCCATCAGCTGCACGATGATCGAGGCCGAGATGTAGGGCATCACGTTCAGGGCGAAGATGGCCATACGCTCGACCGCGCCGCCCGAGAACATGTTGAACATGTCCAAAATGCCGCGCTGACCGTCCGGGTTCTGGAAGAACTGCAGGAAGGCCTGCGAGTTGATGCCCGGGATCGGCACATAGGTGCCGATGCGATAGACCAGAAGCGCGCCCAGCGTGAACAGCAGGCGTTTATGCAGCTCGGTCGCTTTCGCGAACGAGCCCATATTCATATTGGCGGCGAGTTGTTCTGCGGCCGAAGCCATTATGCGTCCCCACGACTGATTGAGTCGTCAGATAGGCGGAAAGCGGCCCTCATGCGAGGGCCGCTTCCGTTCTTTCGTCGTCGCAGATGTAATCAGGTCACGACCTAATCGCCGCGACGACGCGTGACTTAGGCTTTGGCGGCGGTGCGCTTGGTACGGGCCGAGATCTTGTTCTCGTCGCCGCGCGGCGCCTTGGGAGCCGGAGCCTTGCCCTTGGCGGCGTTGCGCTTCTCGACGCGCGCGGCGGCCTTGGCTTCGGCTTCGATGCGTTGCTCGACGACCGAGCCGCCAGCGGCCTCGATGGCCTTCTTGGCGCCGGCAGTGGCCGACCAGACGACCAGGTTCAGCGCTTGCTTCAGCTCGCCGGTACCCAGCAGACGCACGCCGTCCTTGACGCGACGGATCACGCCGGCGGCGACCAGGGCGTCGCCCTTCAGTTCGGACTTGGCGTCCAGCTTGCCGGCGTCGACGGCGTCTTGCAGGCGCCACAGGTTCACTTCAGCCAGCTTCAGAGCATTGGCGTTGTTGAAGCCGCGCTTGGGCATACGCATGTACAGCGGCATTTGGCCGCCTTCGAAGCCGCCGATGGCGACGCCCGAACGCGACTTCTGACCCTTGACGCCACGGCCAGCGGTCTTGCCCTTGCCCGAACCGGGGCCACGGCCGACGCGCATGCGCTTCTTGTGGGCGCCTTCGTTGTCGCGGATTTCGTTCAGTTTCATGTGCCTGATCCTTTCGGGTGCTAGCGCCCGGACATCGTCCGGACTCGGCTTGGAAAAAATGAAGGGCCGCTGATAGGCGACCCTCTGGGTATTCGCAAGTGCAGAAACGCCCTCCCCCAGGTCCGGGAGAGGGCGAAACGGCTTACTTTTCGACGATCTCAGTCAGGTGGGCGACCTTGGCGATCATCCCGCGAACCGAAGGCGTGTCTTCCAGGGTCGATTCACGACCCAGACGGTTCAGGCCCAGGCCCACCAAGGTGGCGCGCTGGTCGTTCTTGCGGCGGATCGGCGAACCGGTCTGCTTGACGGTGAGCGTTTTCTTCTCAGCCATGACTTAGGACTCCACGGCTTCGGGCGCCGAGGCGCCGTCGTTGCGGCGGCCCATCAGATCCGCGACCTTCTTGCCGCGCTTGGACGCGACTTGACGGGGCGAGGACTGGACCTTCAGCGCTTCGAACGTCGCGCGGATCATGTTGTAGGGGTTCGACGAACCGGTCGACTTGCCCACGACGTCATGGACGCCGAGGGTTTCGAGCACGGCGCGCATCGGACCGCCCGCGATGACGCCGGTCCCGGGAGGGGCGGCGCGCATCATGATCTTGCCGGCGCCCCAACGGCCGTTGCCGTCGTGGTGCAGCGTGCGGTTCTCGCGCAGCGGAACGCGGATCATCGTCTTCTTGGCTTCTTCAGTCGCCTTGCGGATGGCTTCCGGCACTTCGCGCGCCTTGCCATGACCGAAGCCGACGCGACCCTTGCCGTCGCCGACGACCATCAGGGCTGCGAAGCTGAAGCGACGGCCGCCTTTGACGGTGGCGGCGACGCGGTTGATGTGCACCAGCTTCTCGACGATGTCGGAATCCGGACCATCAGCAGCGGGACCGTTGCGGTTGTCACGACGGTTGCGATCGTTGCCGCCGCCGCCGCGTTGGGGTTGTTGCGCCATCTGTCGCGTCCCTTAGAAGTTCAGGCCGGCTTCACGCGCGGCTTCCGCCAGCGCCTTCACCCGTCCATGATAGATGTACTCGCCACGGTCGAAGACGACGTCCTTGACGCCCTTCTCGATGGCGCGTTCGGCGATCAGCTTGCCGATCGCGGCAGCCGCAGCCGTGTCCGAACCGCGCTTGCCCTTGCCGCCTTCCAGCGATGAGGCAGCCACGACGGTCACGCCCTGGGCGTCGTCGATGATCTGGGCCGAGATGTTCTTGTCCGAACGGTAGACCGACAGACGCAGACGACCGTTGGCGACAGCCTTCAGGCGGCGACGCGTGCGCTCCGAGCGACGCTTGGCTTGTTGTCGAAGAGAAAGAGCCATGACTTACTTCTTCTTGCCTTCCTTGCGACGGACCTTCTCGCCCGCGTAACGGACACCCTTGCCCTTGTAGGGCTCCGGCGGACGCAGCTTGCGGATGACCGAGGCGATCTGACCGACGGCTTGCTTGTCAGCGCCCGAGATCTTGATCTCGGTCTGCTTCGGCACAGCGAAGCTGACGCCGGCCGGCGGAGCGATATCGACTTCGTGCGAGAAGCCGAGTTGCAGCGAAAGGGCGTCGCCCTTCATCGCGGCGCGGTAACCCACGCCGACCAGCTCCAGAGACTTTTCGAAGCCCGTGGTGACGCCGACGACCATGTTGTCGACCAGGGTGCGCGAAAGACCCCACATCGCGCGAGCGCGAGGCGTGTCCGAACGCGGCGTCAGCGACAGTTCGTCGCCTTCCTGCTTGACTTCGATCTCGTCGGCGACGGTCCAGGCGCTCTCGCCCTTGGGTCCCTTGACGGTGACGTTCTGGCCGTCGAGCGTGACAGTCACGCCCTTCGGCACGGCGATGGTTTTCTTGCCAATACGGGACATATCAGTAGACCCTGCAGAGGACTTCGCCGCCGACGTTAGCGTCGCGGGCGGAAGCGTCGGACATGACGCCCTTCGAAGTCGAGAGGATCGAGATGCCGAGGCCGTTCTTGACGGGCTTCAGATCGCCGATCGCCGAATAGACGCGGCGGCCCGGCTTGGAAACGCGCGCGATCTCAGCGATGACGGGCTGACCGTCGAAGTACTTCAGCTCGATCTCGAACTGCGGAAACTCACCCGGGTTCTGAACCAGGTTGTAGCCGCGGATGTAGCCTTCGTCCTGCAGCACGTCGAGGACGCGCTGGCGCAGACGGGAAGCCGGGGTCAGCACCTTGGAACGCTTGCGGGTCGCCGCGTTCTTGATGCGAGCGATCATGTCGCTCAGGGGATCGTTGATCATCATATCTGTTCGCTCCCCTTACCAGCTGGACTTCGTCAGGCCGGGAATCTGGCCCAGGTTGCCCAGTTCACGCAGCGCAATCCGGCTCATCTTGAGCTTGCGGTAGAACGCCCGCGGACGACCCGTCACTTCGCAGCGGTTGCGAATGCGGCTCGGCGCGGAGTTGCGCGGCAGTTCGGCCAGCTTCAGGCGCGCGTCGAAGCGCTCCTCCAGCGGCAGGTTTTCGTCGTTGGCGGTCGCCTTGAGGGCGGCCCGCTTCGCGGCATACTTCGCAACCAGGGCCTTGACGGCTTCATTGCGGTTTACGGCGCTTTTCTTAGCCATTGTGCTCTTCCCTTCCCGCTCAGTTCTTCACGAACGGGAACTTGAACTCGGTGAGGAGAGCCTTGGCTTCCTCATCGGTCTTGGCCGTGGTGCAGACGACAATGTCCATGCCCCACATCTGATCGATCTGGTCGTAGTTGATCTCCGGGAACACGATGTGTTCCTTCAGACCCGTTGCATAGTTGCCGCGACCATCGAAGGACGTGCCCTTCAGACCACGGAAATCCTTCACGCGCGGCAGCGCGATCGTGATGAACCGGTCCAGGAACTCGTACATCTGGTCGCCACGCAGGGTGACCTTGCCGCCGATGACCATGCCTTCGCGCAGCTTGAAGCCGGCGATGGAGTTACGGGCCTTGGTGGCGACGGCCTTCTGACCGGCGATGGCGGTCAGATCCTTGAGGGCGGTGTTCGCCTTCTTGGAGTCTGCGACGGCTTCGCCGATGCCCATGTTCAGGACGATCTTGTCCAGCTTGGGCACCTGCATTTCGTTCGTGTAGCCGAACTTTTCTTTCATCACCTGACGGATGCGAGCGTGATACTCGTCCTTGAGGCGCGGGGTGTACTTCTCGGTAGCCATCAGATGACGTCTCCCGTCGTCTTGGCGATGCGGACCTTCTTGTCCCCATCGATCTTGAAGCCGACGCGGGTCGCCTTGCCGTTGGCGTCGGCGATCGCGACGTTCGACAGGTGAAGCGAGGCTTCCTTGTTCTTGATGCCGCCCTGCGGGTCAGCCTGGTTCGGGCGCGTGTGGCGCTGAACCATGTTGACGCCTTCGACGAGGACGCGGTTTTCGGTGGGCAGGACCTTCAGCACGTTGCCCGTGCGGCCCTTGTCCTTGCCGGTGAGGACGACGACGCGGTCGCCCTTCTTGATCTTGGCGGCCATATTACAGGACCTCCGGAGCCAGCGAGATGATCTTCATGTGGTTCTTGGCGCGCAGTTCGCGAGGAACCGGGCCGAAGATCCGCGTGCCGACAGGCTCGTTCTGCTTGTTGACGATGACGGCGGCCGACTTGTCAAAGCGGATGACCGAGCCGTCCTTGCGTTGGATGTCCTTGGCGGTGCGCACGACGATGGCGCGAACGACGTCGCCCTTCTTCACACGGCCGCGCGGGATGGCTTCCTTCACGGAGGCGACGATTGTGTCGCCGATCGAGGCGTAGCGGCGCTTGGAGCCGCCCAACACCTTGATGCACATGACCCGGCGGGCGCCCGAATTATCGGCCACTTCCAGGTTAGTTTGCATCTGGATCATAAGATCAGATCCTTCTGATTACGAGGCGGAGGCGTTGGAAAGGACTTCCCAGCGCTTCAGTTTGGACTTGGGGGCGCACTCGACGATGCGAGCGATGTCGCCGACCTTGAGCGCGTTGGCTTCGTCGTGCGCGTGGTACTTCTTGGACGACCGGACGGTCTTCTTCAGAAGCGGGTGAAGCAGGGTGCGCTCCACCTTCACAACGACAGTCTTCTCGCCCTTGTCGGACACGACCACGCCTTCAAGAATTCGCTTGGGCATATTCGTTTCCTTACGAGGCCGCACGCTTCTCGCGCAGAAGCGTCGAGATGCGAGCGATGTCTTTGCGGACTTCACCAACGCGGTGAGTCTTTTCCATTTGGCCGGTGGCCGCCTGGAAGCGCAGGTTGAACTGTTCCTTCTTGAGCTTCAGCAGCTCGTCGGACAGTTGGTCGGTCGTTTGCGACCGGAGATCGGCGATCTTGGTCATTAGGCGGCAGCCTCCACATGCGCGACGCCGGCGTCGATACGGGTCACGACCTTGGTGCGGACCGGCAGCTTGGCGGCGCCGAGACGGAGTGCTTCGCGGGCGACATCGTCCGGCACGCCGTCGATTTCAAACAGGATACGGCCCGGGTGGCACCGCGCGGCCCAGTGGTCCACGGCGCCCTTGCCCTTACCCATCCGGACTTCGGCCGGCTTGCCCGTGACGGGCAGGTCGGGGAAGACACGGATCCAGACGCGGCCCTGACGCTTCATCTGGCGAGTGATCGCGCGGCGAGCCGCTTCGATCTGACGCGCGGTGATGCGTTCCGGCTCCAGCGTCTTCAGGCCATACGACCCGAAGTTCAGCGAGAAACCGCCCTTGGCCGAGCCATGGATCCGGCCCTTGAAGGCCTTGCGGTATTTGGTCTTCTTCGGTTGCAACATGACTTAGTTCTCACGTCCCCGGTCGCGACGCGGACCGCGGTCGCCACGGGGGCCGCCGCGTTCGCGGCCTTCGTTCGAGGACGGACCCGAAGCTTCCTGGGCCCAACGCTTGTCCTGCGCCATGGGATCGTGCTCCAGCACTTCACCCTTAAAGACCCAGACCTTCACGCCGATGATGCCGTAGGTCGTCTTGGCTTCGTAGAAACCATAGTCGATGTCGGCGCGCAGCGTGTGAAGCGGCACGCGACCTTCGCGGTACCATTCCATACGTGCGATTTCCGCGCCGCCCAGACGACCCGAGACATTCATACGAATGCCCTTGGCGCCCAGACGCATGGCCGACTGCATCGAACGCTTCATGGCGCGACGGAAGGCCACGCGGCGCTCCAGCTGCTGCGCGATGTTCTCGGCGATCAGCTGTGCATCGGTTTCCGGCTTGCGGACTTCGATGATGTTCAGGTGAACTTCACCCTCGGTGCGCGCCGAGATGTCCTTGCGGAGCTTCTCGATGTCAGCGCCCTTCTTGCCGATCACGACGCCCGGACGGGCGGCGTAGATGGTGATGCGGCACTTCTTGTGCGGGCGCTCGATGATGATGCGCGACACGCCGGCGGCGGCCAGGCGTTCCCGCAGCCACTCGCGCAGCTTCAGGTCCTGGTGCAGCAGGCGGGAATAGTCGGCGCCGGCGGCGAACCAGCGGCTGTCCCACGTGCGGTTCACGCCCAGGCGCAGACCGACCGGATTGATTTTCTGTCCCATCAGGCGGCCTCGCCGGCTTCACGGACCACGATGGTGATCTCGCTGAACGGTTTCAGGATGCGCGACGAACGACCGCGAGCACGGCTCGCGAAACGCTTCATCACCAGGTTCTTGCCCACGAAGGCCTCGGCAACGACCAGATTGTCGATGTCAAGGTTGTGGTTGTTCTCGGCGTTCGAGATCGCCGAATACAGCACCTTGCGGACGTCGCCAGCGATGCGCTTACGGCTGAATTCCAGCTCGTTCAACGCCTTCTGGACCGGCATGCCGCGGATCGAAGCGGCGACCAGGTTCAGCTTTTGCGGGCTGATACGCACGTTGACCAGCTTGGCGCGGGCCTCGGTCGGGGCGACCCGACGCTCGTTTTTTGTCTGGGCCATCGGTTACTTCCTTTTGGCCTTCTTGTCCGCCGCGTGACCCGGGAAGTTCCGGGTTGGGGCGAACTCGCCGAGCTTCATGCCGACCATCTCTTCCGAGACCGACACGGGCACGTGCTTCTGACCGTTATGGACGCCGAACGTCAGACCGACGAACTGCGGCAGGATGGTGGAGCGGCGCGACCAGGTCTTGATCACGTCCTTGCGGCCCGACGATTGAACGGCGTCGGCCTTCTTGAGCAGATACCCGTCGACAAACGGGCCTTTCCAGGAGGAGCGGGCCATTCTTAGCGAGCCTTCTTAACGTGGCGGGTACGGATGATGTACTTGTCCGTAGCCTTGTTCTTGCGGGTACGAGTGCCCTTGGTGTCCTTACCCCACGGCGTGACGGGGGTACGACCACCAGAGGTCCGGCCTTCACCACCACCATGCGGGTGGTCGATCGGGTTCATGGCGACGCCGCGAACGTGCGGACGCCAGCCCATGTGACGCTTACGACCGGCCTTGCCCAGGTTCTGGTTCATGTGGTCGGGGTTCGAAACCGCGCCCACCGTGGCAATGCAGCCGTCCAGGACCATGCGCAGTTCGCCCGAGCCGAGACGGATCTGGGCGTAGCCCTGATCGCGACCGACCAGCTGGGCGTAGGCGCCGGCCGAACGGGCCAGCTGGGCGCCCTTGCCCGGCTTCATTTCGATGTTGTGGATGATCGTACCCACCGGCATCGAACGGAGCGGCATGGCGTTGCCCGGCTTCACGTCGGTCTTCTCGCCCGCCACGATCGTGTCGCCCGCCTTAAGGCG
This sequence comes from Brevundimonas vesicularis, assembly GCF_032067225.1. Taxonomy (GTDB): domain Bacteria; phylum Pseudomonadota; class Alphaproteobacteria; order Caulobacterales; family Caulobacteraceae; genus Brevundimonas; species Brevundimonas vesicularis_F. The sequence continues at coordinate 33,336 of NZ_DAMBJX010000025.1, forward strand.
TTGCGGCGCGATGATGTAGGTCTTCTCGCCGTCCTCGTAGGTCACGAGCGCGATGAAAGCCGTGCGGTTCGGATCGTATTCCAGACGCTCGACCGTGCCTACCATGTCCCACTTACGACGCTTGAAGTCGATCTTGCGGTACAGGGTCTTAGCGCCGCCGCCGCGGAAGCGGACCGCGATGCGACCGCCCTGCCCGCGCCCGCCCGACTTGGTCAGGCCTTCGGTCAGCGACTTTTCCGGACGGCCCTTGTGGAGTTCCGAACGGTCAACCAGCACGAGGGCGCGACGGCCCGGCGAGGTCGGATTATAATGTTTCAAGGCCATCTGATCAGAGCCCCGTGGTGACGTCGATCGACTGGCCGTCAGCCAGCGTCACGATCGCTTTTTTGATGTCGACCCGGCGACCCAGGATACCCCGGAAGCGCTTGGTCTTGCCCTTTTGAACCAGGGTGTTGACCTTCAGGACGTTGACTTTGAACAGGCTTTCGACCGCAGCGGCGATCTCGTCCTTGGTCGCCGTGTCAGCGACGCGGAAGACGACCTTGTTCTGCTCGGACAGGATCGTGGCCTTTTCGGTGATCACCGGGGCCAGGATGGTGTCGTAGTGCTTGGCGGTAGGTTGAGCGGCCATTACGCGGCTTCCTTATCGCTGAAGCGGGCTTCGATGGCCTCGATGGCGGCCTTCGTCAGCACCAGCTTGTCAGCCCGCAGGATGTCATAGACGTTCAGGCCGGCGTTCGGCAGCACGTCGATGTGCGGGATGTTGCGTGCGGCCAGGCCGAAGTTCGTGTCGACTTCGGGACCCGCGATGATGAGCGCCTTGGTCCAGCCCAGCTTGCCGAGCGTTTCACGCAGCGAAGCGGTCTTGGCTTCCTTGACCGAGACGGTGTCGACCACGATCAGGTCGCCCGACTTGGCCTTGGAGGACAGGGCGTGACGCAGAGCCAGCGCGCGGATTTTCTTCGGCAGCGAGAAGCCGTGATCGCGAACGATCGGGCCGAAGGCGCGCGAACCGCCGACGAACTGCGGTGCACGGCGCGAACCGTGACGAGCGCCGCCGGTGCCCTTTTGCTTGTACATCTTCTTACCCGTACGAGAGTTCTCGTTGCGGGTTTGAACCTTGTGCGTACCGGCGCGGCGCTTGGCCAGTTGCCAGTTGACGGTGCGGGCCAGGATGTCGCCGCGGATGTCGGAGATGCCGAAGACGGCGTCCGACAGTTCCACGTCGCCAGCAGCCTTGCCGTCGAGTTGGATGACAGAGAGTTTCATTACGCTTCACCGCCTTCGGTCGCTTCGACGGGGGCTTCTTCAGCCGGGGTCGAGGCGGGTTGAGCAGCAGACTTGCTCGACTTCAGCGCGCCGGGGAACGGAGCATCGGCCGGGCGAGCCTTCTTGATGGCGTCGCGAACCTTGACGTAGCTGCCGTCGTGACCGGGGACAGCGCCCTTGATCAGGATCAGCCCACGCTCGGCGTCCACGCGGACGACGGTCAGGTTCTGGGTGGTGACGGTTTCGGTGCCGTAGTGGCCGGCCATCTTCTTGCCGGGGAACGTGCGACCCGGGTCCTGACGGTTACCCGTCGAACCGTGCGAACGGTGCGAAACCGAAACGCCGTGGGTGGCGCGAAGGCCGCCGAAGTTCCAGCGCTTCATGGCGCCGGCGAAACCCTTACCGATGGTCTCGCCCTGAATGTCGACCTTCTGGCCCACCAGGAAGTGTTCGGCCGACAGTTCGGCGCCCACGTCCAGCAGACCGTCCGCATCGACGCGGAATTCGGTCACATAGGCTTTCGGTTCGACTTCCGCCTTGGCGAAGGTCTCGCGTTGAGCCTTGTTGGTGTTCTTAGCCTTCTTCGTGCCAGCGCCCAGCTGGAGAGCGACGTAGCCGTCACGCTCCTGGGTACGTTGGCCGACGACTTGGCAGCCGTCGAGCTGCAGCACAGTGACCGGTACGTGCGCGCCGTCATCGGCGAACACGCGGGTCATGCCCAGCTTCTTGGCGATCACGCCCGTGCGCATCGGATCCCGCCTCTTTCTACTTTAAATCTTGATCTCGACGTCCACGCCGGCGGACAGGTCGAGCTTCATGAGCGCGTCCACGGTCTGCGGGGTGGGGTCGACGATGTCGAGCACGCGTTTGTGCGTGCGGATTTCAAACTGCTCACGCGACTTCTTATCGACGTGCGGAGAGCGGTTCACGGTGAACTTCTCGATCAGGGTCGGCAGCGGAATCGGACCGCGAACGGTCGCGCCGGTGCGCTTGGCGGTATTAACGATCTCGCGCGTCGAAAAATCGAGGACGCGGTGATCAAAGGCCTTGAGCCTGATGCGGATGCTTTGATCCATATCGGTGCTTACTTCCAATGCGGTCGGAGGACCGCGTCCCTGTGAACCATTTCAAAGACCGAAGGCCTTCGGGCAAAAAGCCCTCAGGGAACGCAAATCCGCAAAAACGATCGGCCCACGCAGTTGCCCGCGAAGGCCGTTGATATCCCAAGAAGCTGCAAAGAACAGTGACTTAGGTCGTTCTTGCGAACCGCGTTTGCAGCGAACTGCACAGCCGGTCCAACAAGAGTGGTGGCTTATGCCTATCGATTCTGATTTCGTCAAGCGCGCAAACCCGGGCTGACACAGGATTTAGACGCGGTCTTCGCCGAGGGCTGCGCACGGCGCGACGACACATACGGCGGCGACGTCGTCGGCGTTGGACGCCTCTTTATAGTGCAGGAGTGCGACTGCTGTGCGCGATTAACGACTTGCCCCACAGATCGCCAAGTCGTGACACATTCTGGCCGCAACGCGTGGCTGTTGCGCAACAACCTTGCCATCCCAGGTCAACCGAACGTCGGTTTATTGCTCCGCTTCGTCTTAGACTGATAGCAGCGCCCCTCCCCGGACCCCCATCCGGGTGCAGACTGCTAAGGACAAAAGAAAAATGAAGACGATCCTCCTCGCCACCGCCGCCGCCGCCGCTTTGTTCGCCGCCCCGGCCTTCGCCCAAGACGCCATCGGTTCGGTCGGCGTGACCTATTCCAACCCGTCGATCGAAGTCGCCGGCGACGACGTCGACGCCGACGTCTGGACCGTTGACGGCTCGGTCGCCCTGCCGGCCCAGGACTGGACCGTGACCCTGAACGGCGCCATCGACTACACCAAGGCCTTTGGCGAAGAAGACGTCACCGGCGCCGCCGCTGCTCACCTGACCAAGATGTGGTCCTCCGACGTCCGCGCCGGCGCCTTCGTCGCCGCCAACGGCATCGGCAGCGGCAACGAGCCGATCTGGACCGTGGGCGCCGAAGCGCAGAAGTATCTGTCGAACGCCACCCTGACCGGCCAAGTCGCCTACACGACCGCCGACAACGTGGACGCCGACATCTGGACCGTCGGCGCCGACGCCGCCTTCTACGTCATGCCGAACCTGCGCCTGAACGCTGGCGTCGCCTACAACAACGTCGACTTCTCGGGCGGCGACACCGACGCCTGGACCTACGGCGTGGGCGCCGAATACGAGTTCGAGAACACTCCGTTCTCGCTGGGCGCCGCCTACACCCGCGCTGACATCGATTCGCTGGACGTCGACACCTGGTCGGTCGGCCTGCGCTATTCGTTCGGCGGCGGTCTGCAAGCGCGTGACCGCGCCGGCGCCAACCTGGGCGTCTCGGCCATCTCCAGCGTCCTGAGCGTCTTCTAAGCGTCTCGGACCTGATCCATGCGAAGAGCCCCGGCGGAGCGATCCGCCGAGGCTTTTTGTTTGGCCGGAAAAGACCCCCGGGGTTCCACGACCGGGGGCCTTCTCGTCGCTCGGGTCTTACTGCCCGATCTGCAGGGTGCCCGCTCCGACGACGGAGCGAGAAACCGATCCCGTGGCTGAGGCGACGCGGACGCTGCCCGATCCGGCGATCGCCACGTCCAGGTCGCGCGTCGCGCCGCCGTAGCGAACATCGCCCGAGCCGCCGATGGCGACCGACAGCTTGTCCATTCGGCCCTGCCGCACATTCACACCGCCCGAGCCGCCAATGGACAGTTCACTGCGTCCGCCGGCGCTGGCCACCTCGACATTGCCCGATCCGCCGACAGCCGCCTTCAGGACTCCGGTCGCTCCGGCCGAGATGGAGCCAGACCCGCCGACGCTGGCGTTCAGCGATCGAGACGTGCCCGCGCGGATCGCGCCCGAGCCCCCGAGGCCCAGTTCCAGATCGCCGTCCACATTGGCCACGTTCCAGTTGCCGCAGCCGCCGTTGTCCAACTCGACCGATCGCGCGTCGCGTCCGACCGAGCCGAAGACCGCGCCGCTGGCGCTGACATCCACCACGCGGGGCGTGCGCACGACGATCAGCGGCGCGTCTTCCAGGCGGATCCGCCCCAGGTCGCGTACCTCGACGGTCGCGCCCTGCCCCGGCTGGCCCGTATCGCTGCGGCCGGAGTTGCAGCCGCGAATGGCGCTGTTGCCGCCCCACATGCCGTTACGGCGCAGGCCGCCGTCGATCTTGACGTCATTGCCGTCGCGGCGAACCTGGATGGCCGGCAGACGCGTCTGGCCTTGCGTGACCTCGACGCCGATATCCTGACGATCCTCGACGATGACCACCACGCGGGCGACGGCGTTGCGGATCTCGACCTCGGCGGCCGAAGCGGGCGCGGCGACGAACCCGGTCAGGGTGGCGACGGCGGCGGCGGCGATCAGTGCGGTTTTCATGAGCGGTGTTCCCTTCCCGAATGTGAGCAGAAGGTGCGCGCCGCCCGCGCCCAAGTCATTTTAACTCGAGGTCATGAACTCGAATTAACACCCGAGCTCATGACGTCACGTTCAGCGCGCCCGCGCCGTCCGCCGCGCCGATCTCCGGCTCGAAGTCGCGCTCGAAGTTCGCGATCTTGCTCTTCATCGCGCCCGCCTTCTTCAGCGCCAGCGACGCGGCCCAGCGCGCCGCCAGCTCCGGCGTCGTCATGCGGTCGGTGAAGCGCGGCCGCCCGCCCCGGCTGCGGATCACCGCATTGGTGAACAGCGCTCCGTTTCGGAACCGCGAAGGCCAGGTCTGGAAATCCATCGACAGGCTGACGCAGAAGCGGTCCAGATTCTCCACCCGATGCGGCGCGTACAGCGGCCAGGTCAGGGCGCGACCTGGCTCCAGATCCATGACCTGCGCATCCTGTTCGAACGCCAGCGTGTAAGGCAGTTCTTCGGTCGTCTGACGGGCGACCACCTGTTCCATGTTCCGCTCGGGCAAATGCCCTTCGTCGCCGGGATAGACGAACAGCCGCTTGCGCCCCCGCAGATGGAACAGCACCACGCCCGCGGCGTCGAAATGATAGGGCACCCGCGCCTTGGGCGACGACAGGATCAGCTGCCCCGCGTTTCGCACCGCCCGCATTCCCGGATAGGTCGCCTGGATCGCGGCGAAATCCTTCATCGCCGCCCCCCACAGCTCGGGCCAGCCCGTCTCGACCCCGCGCAGATTGACCCACAGCCGACCCTGTTTGATCGCCTCCAGCAACTCCTCGCCTGACAGCCGCCCGCGCGCGCCGGTGCGCAAGGACACCTGCCCCTCGTCGTCATAGTCATACAGGTTGATGTCGAACAGCTCGGCCGGATAGCGATCCAGCACGGCGGCCAGCGCCGCGTCCTCGGCGAACCCTTGCTCGATCAGGGTGTGGGCGTGGGTCTTGGCCTCGGCGATCGGGCCCGGATAGCGTGTGCGGCGTTGGGTCATGCCGATGTCCTCAAACGTGGGCGACGCGCGCCGGCGTCTTCTTCTTGGCGGCCGCCTTCTGGACAGCCGACCGTGCGGCGACCGCCGCCCCCCTCAGCCGCCCGACGGGCGTCGCTTCGCAGGCTTCGATGGTGGCCCAGCGCCGACGCAGGGACGCCCGCACCGCCTCGCCGCGCCCGCCCGCCTTGTTCAACGCCGCAATCGTGATGTCGCCCAGCGCCTGGGTCACCCCAGGCTGCATCACCACGGCTTCGCGCACCGTTTGGCGCGCGTTGACGAAGTATTTCTTGTAGGTCTCGCCCTCGAAGCCGAAGTCGAACACCCGGAAACCCTCGGCCGCCGCCAGCCGCATCGTGTCCATGCTCAGCAGGATGCCCGGCGAGCACCGCGCAAGCGTCGGCTCATAGGCCGGGAACCAGAAATGGTAATGCCGCCCGGCATGCAGCGAGAACTCGATCGCCACCAGCTTGTCGCCCGCGTGCATGGCCGCCATAGAGGCGCCGAAGCCTTTTCGCGGCTCGCTCATCAGCGCGTGCAGCAGATCCCGCGTCCAGCCGCACGCGAAGATGTCGTGCAGGCCCGAGCGCCGATACTGCGCCGCCTTCAGCGCAATCAGATGATCCAGCAGCGCAGGATCTCTGAGACCCCGCTCCACCCGGATCGGCCCCAGTTCGGCCTCCAGGCTACGCCGCGCCCGCTCCTTGTCCTTGAAGTATTTGGCGAATGTCTTGCGCCGCTCGGCGTACCAGTCGTCATAGCCGGTCTCGGGCATCGCGACCTGCACCGTCTCACGCACTTGCCCCGTTTCGCTCGCGCCGATCCAGCCGGGCACGTTCAGCCGCTTGGCTTTCAACAGCCGCGCCACCTCTTCCAGCGTGATCGTCTCGTCCGCCGGGGCGATGACGCCATGATAGTCGTTCATGGGCGCGCCCAGCGGCTGCACCGCTCCGCCGCGTCGCTGATGCGGGAAGAAGCCGACGATCTTGTCATCTCGCCGGAATACGGCGATCGCCGCGCCGGGGCAGACCCGCGAGACAATCTCGGCATAGTCCCAGCGGAAATACGGGCTGGCCAGATCAGGATTGCCCGCCGTCCACGCACGCCACAGGGCGACGGCGGCGGCGTCCATCGCCGCCGCGTCCATGATCTCGACCTGCAGCATTCCGGCCATACGCATCCTCTCGGGGCCTTGCGCAGCAAGGTCCATTCCACATCGCACTCTGCCCTATGCGCGTTTCATCAGGGTTCACCGTCATGGTGAATGCACGTTGAAGGAGCCGCGGTCGCCCTGGCGCGTTTGAGTGACCCAAGGAGAAGACCATGACCGATCAACGCCCTGACAGCAAAGCCGTCGAGAACGAGAACCTGCGGCCGGACGCCGACGGCCAGCCGCCGCGCCCGGCGACCGAGCCCAAGGGTTCAAAGGATTCGTCCAACTCCGGCGAAACCGAAACCGACCCAGCGACCGGCGAACCCAACTGAACACCGACCGCCTGCACTCACCACCTCGAAAGTCTCTTATGAACCGTCCCGCCTACCTCGCCGCACTCGCTGTTCTCTCTCTGGGCGCCTGTTCGCCAAAGGAAGAGAACACAGCCGCCCCAGCGGCGCAGACGGCCGAGGCCGCGCAAGTGGGCCAAGCCGGCCCGCTCTCACGTGACGCCATAGAAAACACCGCCTATGCGCCGCTGCCGGCCGCACAAGAGGGCCAGCCGGCCAGCCCGAATGCCGCCCAGCAGCAGCCGCAGCCCGCCCTGATCCGCGCCCAGGTTCTTCTGGAACGCGCCCGCTTCTCGCCCGGCGCGATCGACGGCCTGGCGGGGTCGAACATGCGCCAGGCGATCTCGGCGTTTCAGGAAGCGAACGGCATGACGGTGAACGGCGAGTTGAACGCCGACGTGATGGGAAGACTGCGCGCCGCCGCCGGACCGGGCGCGGTGACCACCACCTACGCCATCACGCAGCAGGACATCGCCGGACCCTACCTCGGCGTCGTCCCCACGGAGTTGGAGGCTCAGGGTCAGGCGGCGCACATGGGCTACGCCAATATCGTCGAGGCCTTGGCCGAGCGCTTCCACGTCACCGAGGCCTTGCTGCGCGCCATGAACCCCGGCGCCGATTTCAATCGCGTGGGCCAGGGTCTGCTTGTCCCCGCCGTCAACAGCGCGCCCCTGCCTGCCGACGTGGACCACATCGACGTCGACAAGAGCGAAGGCTCGGTCAAGGCGTTCGACGCTGACGGCAAGCTGATCGCCTACTTCCCGGCCACCATCGGCAGCGGCGACAATCCCACCCCGACCGGCACGGTCAAGGTCAACGGCGTTGCGCGAAACCCGGACTACACCTACGACCCGTCGAAACTCAGCTATGGCGACGGCAAGAAGAAGGTCGTCGTCAAACCCGGTCCGAACAATCCGGTGGGCGTCGTCTGGATCGACCTGAACAAGCCCAGCTACGGCATCCACGGCACGCCGGACCCGCATCTGGTCGGAAAGACGGCCTCGCACGGCTGCGTGCGCCTGACCAACTGGGACGCCTGGATGCTGGCCGACAAGGTCAAGCCGGGCGTCACCGTCCGCTTCATCTAGTGGACGGCGCCGAACGGCGTCCCGTCCCAGAAGTCGCAGTGGTGGCGTTCGAAAAAGCCGTCGTCCATCACATCGCCCTCCGGCTTGAACACCCGCACCGGCCCCGCACCTTCGACGCGGGGCCATTCGGCGGCGAAGGCCGAACTGCCGAACGTCGCCCACAGCCTTTGCATCCGCTCAGACAGCGCCTTTTGCTCCGGCGTGAACCGCTTGGGATCAGCAAACACCCAGCGCGTGCCGAACACATAGGCCAGCTCGCTGGCGTGATAGGCGCCGAGGTCCAGACCGACAATCCAGTCGGGCAAGACGAACGGCGCCTCGCGATCGGCGAACTCATAGCCCCACACCGGCACATGCTGGGCCAGCAGTCGTCGCAAGGCCTGTGACGGACAGGCGAATCTCTGGTCCGTGAAGTTGGTGGCTATGGCATAGGCCGGCCCGTCCTTCCCCACAGGATAGCGCGCCAGCACCCGCTCACCCTGGTCGCCGTACATCCAGATCGTCTCCTTCTGATAGCGATCCATGTCCTGCACCTCGTTGGCGAACAGCCGCCCCTCATCGAGGTTTGTCCCGACGAGGACGGGCACGCGGGTGAACCGCCCCTCGCGGATCGCGACCGCTGGGTTTTCCGGCACAGTGGCGTCCGTGTGCACCGGTCCCCACGATCCCGGCCCGTTGATGCCCGCCCTCAATGACGCCGCCCACGACAGCCGCCAGGCCGGCAACGCCTTCAGGCAAGCGATCTGATCCTCGCCGGTGCAGCCAAGCCGTTCGGCGAACATTGGCCCCGACAGGGCCGCATCCTGCGCCCTGATCAGTGACGAGGGCTCAAGACATCCGCCGCTCTGCATGATTACCCTTTGATACAGCCCATCCGACTGCGGCGACGCCATCAGGTAACAGGCCGTCCACGCGCCCGCGCTCTCGGCGAACAGGGTGACATCGCCCGGGTCGCCGCCGAAGGCCGCAATGTTCCGATGCACCCACTTCAGCGCGGCCTGCTGATCCATCAGGCCGAAGTTGCCGCCGAAGCCTTCGCCGGTCGCCTGAAACCCCGGATGCGCCAGCCAGCCCAGCGCGCCGAGCCGATAATTCATCGTCACGACCACCCGCCCCTGCTCGCGAGCCAGTTCCGACGGATCGTAGTTGGCGCCCGCCCCGACGGTGAAGGCGCCGCCGGGAATATAGACCATCACGGGCCGCGCCTCGGCCGCGTCTCCGCCTGGCGCATAGATGTTGAGATACAGACAGTCCTCGGACCCGACGACGATCCCGCCGCCGCCGCCCAGGATCGAGCGTCGCCCGATCGCCTGGGTGCAGTCCGCACCGATCCGCGTCGCATCCCGAACACTTTGCCATGTCGCGACCGGCTGCGGCGCGCGCCAGCGCCGTTCGCCGACCGGCGGCGCCGCGAACGGCACGCCGAGGAACGCTCGCGTCCCCGCCCCATCGACGCCGCGCACCGTCCCGGATTCGGTCGTCGCCAATACCGGCTGGGCGTCCTTGGCGAACCGGACCTGATCGACCTTGCCGGGATGGGTGGCGCAGGCCGACAGGGCGACAAGGCACGCTAGCAACGAGATCAGACGCATCGTGGACCTTGGCTTTTGGGCAGACGATCCTAACGCCCGAACGGCAGGCCCGTTGCGGGCGCCTGTGGTCGCCCCCACAGCAAAACGGCCCCCGGATCGCTCCGGAGGCCGTTCTGTTACGCTACTGTGTCTTTCGGCCTATGCGCGCCTCGCGGAGGCGCGCGACTTGAGGCCGGTCTTCTTACTCGACGATCTTGGCCACGACGCCGGCGCCGACGGTGCGGCCGCC
>NZ_DAMBJX010000026.1:0-28174 GCF_032067225.1 Brevundimonas vesicularis
AGCGCCATCTGGTGGAGATGGAGGCGCGTCAGGCGGTGCGCGACGGAATGAAGGCGGCCCTGCCGCAGTGGACCGATCGCCTTGGCGATGACCATGTGGTGGACCTGACCGGATACGGCCGGATCGCCGAGAGCGCCCTGACCGCCGACCGCAAGATCGAAATGGACGCGCGCGGCCTGCCCACCACTTTCGTACCGGGTCGCAATCTGATCTTTCTGGTCGCTGCCGCGGCGCTGGCGGATCGGCGAGGACTGGAAGTCCTGGTCGGCGGCATGTGCGAGACGGATTATTCTGGGTATCCGGATTGCCGCCACGAGACGATGGAGGCGATGGCGCGGGCGCTGTCGCTGGGGCTGGACAAGCCGGTCGTCATCGACACGCCCCTGATGTGGTTGACCAAGGCCCAGACTTGGGAATTTGCGGACAGGATCGGCGGTGACACGCTGATCGAGCTGATCATCGAGGATAGCCACACCTGCTATCAGGGCGACCGGACGCATCGGCACGCCTGGGGCTATGGCTGCGGGTCTTGTCCGGCCTGCGAACTGCGCGCGGCCGGCTATGACGAATGGGCGTCGGGGCGATGACCTATTCGGCCAAGGAAGTGTTCCTGACGGTTCAGGGCGAGGGCGGACAGGCCGGGCGGCCGGCGGTCTTCCTGCGGTTCGCCGGCTGCAATCTGTGGAGCGGGCGCGAGCAGGATCGGGCCAGCGCCGTCTGCACCTTCTGTGACACCGATTTTGTCGGCGTTGACGGCGACGGGGGCGGCAAGTTCGCGACGGCGGATCTGCTGGCCGATCATGTCGCGGCGATGTGGCGTGGGCGCGAAGGTGATCCGAAACTGGTCGTCTGCACCGGCGGAGAGCCCTTGCTGCAACTGGATGCGCCGCTGATCAACGCGCTGCATGCGCGCGGTTTCGAGATCGCCATCGAGTCGAACGGAACGATTGCAGCGCCAGACGGCGTCGACTGGATCTGCATCAGTCCAAAGGCTGATGCGGATGTGGTGCAGGCGCGCGGGGCCGAGTTGAAGCTGGTCTTCCCCCAGCCCAAGGCCATGCCGGATCGGTTCGAGCATCTGGATTTCGAGCGGTTCTGGCTTCAGCCGATGGATGGGCCGGATCAGGTGGAAAATACCGCCGCCGCCATCGAATACTGCCTGACCCACCCGCAGTGGCGCCTGAGCGTCCAGACCCACAAATACATCGGCGTCCGCTAATGCCCGTCTTTGAGATTACCAAACAGGCGACCTTCGACGCCGCCCATCACTTCCCGAACGAGCCGGAGGGCAGCATCTATCGCCGCGTCCACGGCCATTCCTTCACGGTCGAAGCGACGGTGCGGTCAGAGGTGCTGGATGTCGAACACGGCTGGGTCGCGGACTTGGGCGCGCTGGACCGGGCGCTGAAGGCGGCGGCCGAGACGCTGGATCACGGCATGCTGAACGAGCACGAGGGACTGGAGCTGCCCAGCCTGGAAAACCTGTGCCTGTGGTTCGCCAAGACGCTAAAACCCGAGTGGCCGGGCCTTTGCCGAATTCAGGTGGCGCGGCCGACGATCAACGAGCGGTGCGTTCTAAGTCTCTGATCTAGCAGCGTTTGCCCTGACGCTGGCGCTGTTCGCAGCGGCGTTGCTCGCGTTCGTAGTCGCGCTGTTCACGCTCGCGGCGCAGTTTGGTTTCCTCGTCCGAGGTGGTGACGGCGTCGAAGCCGGCGCCGACGACCGCGCCTGTGGCTTTCGCCGTCCCGCCGACGACCGCAGCGGTCCCGCCGACGACCGCGCCGACAAGGCAGCCCTGCAGCATCAGACAACCGCCCAGCACGACGACGACTTGGGATACGGAAACGAGGCGATTTCGACGACGCATGGGCGACACTCCAGAGATTTGGAATAGTCGTCGATAATGATGAATGAGGGCTGACTTCAGGCGGTACGTTGCGGCAGTAGCTTGCGCCGCTGGCGCGACAGGGCCAGCGGCGTTCCATCAGCGCCCCAGGCGATCGCCTCGTCCACCGTCCAGCCCAGCCCCAGGTCAAGCATCCTGAACTCGAAGAAGGCCCAGCCGTCCGGCGCGGTCTGGGGCGTTGGATCGGTCAGGATATCGATGCGCAGATCGACCGTGGTCATGGCGGCCGGGGTCTTGGACGCGGTCCAGGCGGGCGGATACAGCGCATCCAGCAGGTAGCACAGGCCCACCTCATCCAAGGGCCGGCCGTCGGCCATCCGCATCCAGGTGCGCTCGATCACCGGCTTGCCCTCGTTGCCGCCCAGAATGTTGGGGCCGCCGTCGAAGCGATATTCGACGTGCTGGGCGAAGTGCGGCGACATCGGCCCGCGTATGGTGGCCTTGGGGTCCAGTCGATCCAGCGACGGGGGCGGCGCGTGCAACGGCGTCAACGGCGCCGGCACGGCGTCCAACCCATAAGTGCCGGTGGCATGGTGGGTCATGCGCCCGTCCTGCTCGGCCTCGACCGCGGCATACAGCACGTTACGGCCGCCGCGCAGCAGGCGAGGGCGAAAGGCGACCTGTTCACCGAACCTGGCCGCCGACAGATATTGGACTGACAGGGTCCGAAGAGGCGCGGTCAGCGCCAGTCCCTGTCGCATCGATTGGGCGCACAGGGCCGCCAGAAGACCGCCGAACGGAAAGCCCTTGTCCGGCGCCATGCTCGATGGGCCATTCGAGAAATGACCCGGCACGGGCGCGGACAAACCGCCGTCGTCGAGGATCTGGAACGTAACGGCGGCGTCGAGGGAAATGGGCGGCGTCATTGCGCAATCCTGCGTCAGGCGAAGAAGCGGCGGAAGACCTGATGACGATCTCCCGCCGAAGTCCAAGAAACAAGGCGGCGAACCGGGAGGCTCGCGTCCGTTGCGAAACAAGACTGACTTGGAGCGTTCGGATTTGCAACCCTTGCCAAATTCCTGACGCGGCGTCACTTTCGCGCCTATGGGACGCACCGCCGACTACAGCCGCCAAAGCTGCTCCATCGCCGCCACGCTTGAGGTGATCGGCGATCCCTGGACCCTGCTGGTCATTCGCGACGCCTTCAACGGCGTCAGCCGGTTCGAACAGTGGCAAGACAATCTGGGCGTGGCGCGCAACGTCTTGGCCGCACGGCTCAAAGGCCTGGTCCAGCACGGCGTGCTGGAGCCGCGCCTGTATTCCGAACGCCCGCCGCGCAACGAATATGTCCTGACCGCCAAGGGCAAGGATCTGTACGGCGTTCTGGTGACCTTGCACGGCTGGGGCAACAAGCACGTCTATGGCGACGCCGACAGCGGCATCGACATGGTCCACAAGACCTGCGGCCATTCTCTGACCCCGCGCATCGCGTGTGGCTGCTGCGGCGAAATCGTCAAACCCAGAGATATCGCCCTGACCCGCGCGGAGAACCGGCCGACAGTCGGCGATGTGATGCCCAAGGAAGCGGCCTAGGCCCATTCCTACTGACGCTTTCTGGCAGCAGGGCTGCTAGGATCGCAATGTGTCACGCTCCGAACGCCTCCTCGATCTGTTGAATGTGCTGCGGCGGCATCGTCGGCCGGTGAGCGGGCAGGTGTTGGCCGAGGAGATGGGCGTCAGTCTGCGGACGCTCTACCGCGACGTCGCCAGCCTGCAGGCGCAAGGGGCGACGATCGAAGGGGAGGCGGGGGTCGGCTATGTTCTGAAGCCGGGCTTCATGCTGCCGCCGCTGATGTTTACACCGGAAGAGATCGAGGCCCTGGTGCTGGGGTCGCGTTGGGTGGCGGACCGCGCCGATCCGCGCATGCGCGATGCGGCGCTGGCGGCGCTGGGAAGGATTTCCGCGGTGTTGCCGCCCGATCTGCGCGACGAGATGGACACGTCGGCCCTGCTGGTCGTGCCAGGCGAACCATTCCCGGCGGATCGGGTCGATCCGGCCTTGCTCAGGAAAGCGATCCGCACCGAGCGGCGGCTGAAGCTGTGTTACAGCGACGAGGCGGGGTCGGCGTCGGAGCGTGTCGTCTGGCCGTTCGCCCTGGCCTTCTTCGACCGGGTGCGATTGCTGATCGCGTGGTGCGAACTGCGCGGTGATTTCCGCAGTTTCCGCACCGATCGCATCGTCGAGGCGGAGGTAATGGAGGCGCGCTATCCGACGCGTCGCCAGGCGCTGATGAAGACCTGGCGCGAGGCGCATGAAAGATCGCGGTCAGGCGACGGCTGCTGACGGAAATTGGCAGCAGCGAAGGCTAGGGTTCGGCGTGTTGGAAACACGAGGGCCGGGCTGATGAGCGAGATCGAGGATATTCTTCTGGCCGTTGCGGATCCGGAGATCAGCGCACGCTTTTATGCCAGCCTGCTGGGTTGTCGGCCGGTGATGGCGGGACGGGACCGGGCCTTATTCAAGCTGACGTCGGGCCGGGCGCTAGGGTTGCTGCGGCTTGCCGGCGATCGGCGCGAGGTTTGCGAGGTCGACTTTCCGCTGGAGGGCGCCGAGGCGGTGGATCAGGCGCATATCGACTGGTGGGATCGTGGCGCGCGCATCCTGACGCCGCCGACGGACGCCGCGCCGGGCCGCAGCTTCGTGGCGAGCGATCCGGACGGCCATCGGCTGAGGGTCTATGCCGTAGCGGCGTAAGGGGAATCAAACCTCGGCTTCGAGCCGGTATCCGACGCCGCGTACATTGGTCAGCAGTCCGGCGGCGTCGGCGGCGTCCAGCTTGCGGCGCAGGTGGCTGACGTGGCTGTCGATCGTGCGTTCCAGCACCGCCTGGTTGGGGAAGCAGGCCTGCATGATCTCGTTGCGGCTGAAGACGCGCAGGGGCGTGCGGGCCATGTGGGCCAGGATGCGGAACTCCGTCAGGGTCAGGTCCAGACGGCGTTTGCCTGACGGCGTCAGGATCGCCGCCAGATAGTTTTCCAACTGCACCTCCAGTGGACCGACGCGCAGGGTCTTGGCGGCCCGGCCGCCGCCGCCGCTGCGTCGCAGGATGGTCTGGATCGAGGCCGTGACCTCGGCCGGTTTGAACGGCTTGGCGATATAGTCGTCCGCCCCGATCCGCAGCGCCTGCAGCTTGTCTGTGGCCTCGTCCCGGTCGCCGACCATGATGACGGGCATCTCGCCGCGTCGACGCAGTTCGCCCAGCACATCCCAGCCGTCGCGCACGGGCAGGCGGACGCTGAGCAGGGCGAGATCGGGTTTGAGCGAGGCATGCAAGTCGGCCGCCTGCTGGCCGTCGGCGGCGACGACAGTGCGAAAGCCGTCCCGACGCAGGGCGGCGTCCAGGATTTCGACGCCCTCGGCGGCGTCATCGGCGATCAGGATCAGGCTGCTCATGGCGTCTCCGAAAGCCGCCATCGCGCCAGATCGTCGCGTCGTCCAGCGAAACCGGACGACTGCGGTGAAGTTTCATATCGTCGTCGCAAAGCCTTCACGCAGACGAAGAAAAACCCCCTCCCGCGCGGGCGGAAGGGGGCCAGTCGGTCGTTCGGAAGGAACGCTTAGTAGGAGGCGCGCAGCTCGATGCCGAAGGTGCGCGGGTTGTTGAAGTTGCCGTAGTCGCCCAGGGTGTTCCGGTTCGACGGATCGCGGCGGTAGACGTAGGTCTCGTCCAGCAGGTTGCGCGACCACAGGGCCACTTCCAGCAGCGGACCGCCGTCGCGGGTCGTGATGTCGGCGATGGCGACGCGGGCGTTCACGACGAAGGACGAGTCGGCCTTGATCGCGAACTGCTCGAAGCTGTGGGCCGCATCGGCGTAGTTGGCGTCGATGTGCGCCTTCAGGGTCGCGCCCATGAAGGGCGAGTTCCAGTCGGCCGCGACGCTGCCGGCGTTCTCAGGCGTATAGGCGATGAAGACCTGCTGCACCTGGCCGTTGAACGGGTTGACCGTGTCCGGCACCTTGGCGTCCGTATAGGCGTAAGACGCCGACAGGGTCAGATTGTCGGTCGCCCGGAACTGCCCTTCCAGCTCGACGCCGCGGATTTTCGTGGTGCCCGGGGCGTTGATCGTTTCCAGCGTGTTGCGGGTCGAGGCGCCTTGGACGGTGACCAGGCTGAAGTCGATCTGGCTGTCGGTGCGGTCCATGGCGTAGACGGCCGCGTTGAAGCGGACGCGACGGTCGAACAGGTCGCTCTTCAGGCCGATTTCGTAGGCTTTGACCTCTTCGGGATCGAACGAGCGGTAGGTCAGCGAGCGCGAGGAGGCGCCGCCGGCGCGGTAGCCGGTCGAATACTTGCCATAGACGTTGATATTGTTGCTGACGTCATAGGCCAGGGTGACCAGCGGGTCGAAGCGATCGACCTTGGAGCTGAAGGTCAGGTTGGTGGGGGCGTTGTTGACGACCTCCAGCTTGCCGTCCTTATCGTCCCAGGTGTAGCGGCCGCCGACCGTCAGGTGCAGGGCGTCCATGCTGACTGGGGTCCAGGTCGCCTGACCGTAGATGGCCTTGGATTCCGAGTGGGCAGTAGACTTGCGGTCCAGCGAGCGGAAGCCGCGGATCGTCGGGGTGGGGTCCAGGATGGTGTAGCCCGTGCCGTCGGCGTTCCACTGGTTCGTCGAGGGCGTGGCGGCGTCGTCGGACACCGTTTCCTTGAAGTAGAAGACGCCGCCGACGTAGTCGATGCTGTCACCCAGCGAACCGACGGCCTGCAGTTCCTGGCTGAACTGGTGCTGCCAGAAGCCGGCCAGCGAATAGCGGCTGAAGCGGCCGTTCGGGCCGACGACCGGCGGACGGTGGGCGCCGGCGATGTTGTCGTACTGTTCGACGTCCAGATCGCGGTAGGCCGTGATCGAACGGATTTCCAGCGAGTCGGTCGGGCGATACGACAGGTGCAGATCCATGCCGCGCGTGTCGTCGACGCTGAACTGCTGAGGCACGCCGATGTCGGCCTGCGTCATGCGGTTGGAGCCTTCGACCTGGACCAGGGGCGACAGGGCGCGAATGCTGCCCGAGGGAACAGTTGCCGAGGTGAACGGCACGACGGTCAGGCCGTTCGGGTTGAAGTTCAGCAGCTGGCTGTAGAACGGGGTGTTCTTGTCCTTGCTGATGTCCGCCGCCAAGGTGGCGGTGAAGTTGTCGGCCGGCGTCCAGCGCGTCTGGAAGCGAAGGCCGCGACGGTCATATTCGCCAAAGCCTGTCTGTCCCGGCAGGATGTTCTCGGTCACCGGCCCCTGGACCGAAATGATGCCGTCGACCTTGAAGGCGAAGTCGCCGAGGGCGGGGAAGTCGACGTGCAGTTCGGAGTTGTAGGACTCCAGATTGCCGACGCCGGCGATGGCGCGCATGCCGAACACGCCTGTGGGCTTCTTGGTCACCAGGGACAGGGCGCCGCCTTCGGTGTTGCGGCCGAACAGGGTGCCTTGCGGACCCTTCAGAACTTCGACGCGCTCGATGTCGAGCAGGGCGGCGGCGAGGCCGTGTTGGCGGGCCAGATAGACGCCGTCGACATAAACGCCGACGCCCTGCTCGCGGGCGGGCTGGTTGGCGTCGTTCGGCACGATGCCGCGGATGCCGATGGTCAGGGCGGACTGACGGGCTTCGAAGGTGGCGATGCGCAGGCTGGGGACGCTGCCGTCGGCCAGGTCCATCAGGCTCTGCACGTGGCGATCGGCCAGGGCTTCGGCGTTGACGACCGAGATCGAGATCGGCGTGTCTTGCAGGTTGGTTTCGCGCTTGGTCGCGGTCACGACGATGTCGTCAAGACCGGCCGGCTCGGCGCTGGCGGCCGTCGGCGCGGTCTGCACAGGCGCGGTCTGGGCGAAGGCGGAAACGGGCGCGGCGAGAAGGGCGGTCCCCAGCAGCAGCTGAAGGCGCAGTTTGGTTTGACGATGCATTTTTATCCCCTGCTTAGTCGGGGCGGGGATTACGCCGTCATTGCGATGCGCAGTTTACAGCCGTGCAACAGCCCGGTGCATCTTTGATGTCCGAGGTTGAGAGAAACCTGCAATCAGGGTCCACCCCGCCTCCACATCGTCTCCACACTCGGGTCGGGGCTAGACGACGACCGCCGTCGTGTCGCGGATGAAGCCGCCGCCCAGGACGCGTTCGGTGTCCGTCGGATCGTACAGGGCGCAGGCCTGGCCCGGCGCGACGCCCTCTTCGCCATTGTCAAAGACGACGCGGATATCGCCGTCGATCAGGGCGAGCCGGGCAGGCGAGGGCTGGCGGGTCGAGCGGACACGGGCCAGGACCGGGATGTTGGCCTCGGCCGCCTCGATGATGGTCGCCTCGTCACCGAGCCAGTTGGTTTCTTCCAGCGTCAGGCTGGCCGTCAGCAGGGCTTCACGCGGGCCGACGATGACGCGACGGGTCTCGGGCTCCAGCCGGGTCACGAACAGGGGCTCGCCTACGGCGACGTTCAGGCCGCGGCGCTGGCCGATCGTATAGTCCGTGATGCCCGCGTGCTGGCCCAGCACCCGGCCGTCCATATGCACGATCTCGCCGGCCTCACGCCCTTGCGGACGCAGGCGGTCGATCAGGGTGCGATAGTCGCCGGAAGGCACAAAACAGATGTCTTGGCTGTCCGGCTTGGCGGCGATCTTCAGACCCAGTTCGGCGGCGACGCCGCGCACCTGGGGCTTTTCCAGATCGGCCAGCGGGAAACGCAGATAGTCCAGTTGGTCTTGGGTCGTGGCGAACAGGAAGTAGGATTGGTCGCGCGAATGATCGATGGCCTTGCGCATCTGCGAGCGGTTGCCGGCGACCGCGCGGCGGACGTAGTGACCCGTCGCCATCGCCTCGGCGCCCAGATCGCGCGCCACGTCCAGCAGGTCGCGAAACTTGACGGTCTGATTGCAGCGGATGCAGGGGACCGGCGTCTGGCCCTTCAGATAGCTGTCGGCGAACTGGTCGATCACCGCGTCCCTGAACCGGCTCTCATAGTCCAGAACGTAGTGTGGAATGCCGATCATGTCGGCGGCCAGGCGCGCGTCGTGAATGTCCTGACCCGCGCAGCAGGCGCCCTTCTTCTTCAGCGCCGCGCCGTGGTCATAGAGCTGCAGCGTGACGCCGACGACGTCGTAACCCGCCTTATGCAGCAGGGCCGCGACAACGGTGGAGTCCACACCGCCCGACATGGCGGCTACGACCCGCGCGCCGACCGGCAGGCCGACCGCCGCCCGCGCGCTCTCGACCGCCGCATCGATGTCGGTGCGCGCGATGTCGGGAACGGGGCAGAAATCTTCGACCAGGGTCATCGCGGCCATTTAGTGCGGAACCGGCGCGATTTCGAGGCCCGCAAACGAAAAGGGCCGCACCCGTCGCCGGATGCGGCCCTTCACGTCTTCGGGGAAACCCTCAGGAGCGGTAGCTCTGGATCCGCGTCGTGCGCAGACCCTGCATGCCCCATTTGTCGATGGCCTTCTGCCAGGCCAGGAACTCTTCGGCCGTCAGGCGATATTTCGCCAGGGCGTCGTCGAGGCTGAGCAGGCCGCCGCGAACGGCGGCGACGACTTCGGCCTTGCGCCGGATCACCCACCGGTCCGTGTTGGACGGCGGCAGATCGTTGAGGGTCAGGGGCGTGCCAGTCGGTCCGACCACGTATTGTTCGCCTTTGCTATTAAGGCGTCGCTCTTGCAACATGGGCTTATGCCTCTTTCACCAACACCGTAGTGTCATGAAGGTAGGCGTCCCCGACTAAGGTCCGTTTAAGGGTCGTGGTGAAGGAACGGATAACTTCCGCCCCTCCCTGAACGACTCTGTAAACCTTGCTTGCGCGACGATTCATCGAGACTAACGCTTACTTACTCGCCGATCAGCGTTTGATGTTGATCAACTCGGCCAGCATTTCATCGGCCGTGGTGATGATTTTGGACGAGGCGGAATAGGCGCGCTGGGTGGTGATCAGGCCGGTGAACTCGGCCGACAGATCGACGGTCGAGGACTCCAACTGCTTGGCCGCGATCTCGCCCGCGCCGCCCGTTCCCGCCGCCTTCAGGTTAAAGGTGCCGGACTGAAGGCTGACGGCGTAGGCGTTGCCGGACACTTCACGCAGGCTGTCGGGGCTGGGGAAGGTGGCGACCGCGACCTGGGCGATGCGACGCATGACGCCATTGTCGAAGATGGCGGTGACGAAGCCGCCTTCATCGATCTTGATCTCGCTGAGATTGCCGAACGCCGTGCCGTTGGTGACCGTCGACTGGACGACCGAGGCGGTGTTCAGCTGGCTGAGGCCGCCGGCCGAGGTGTTAAGGTCCAGCGTTACAGCTTGGGCGGCGATGCCCAGACCGTCGGCCCAAGCGACCTGGCCGGCCGGCATGGTCAAGTTGGCGGGGTCGGACTTACCGAAGTTCAGCGTCGCCATGGTCGGGTCATCGAACAGGCCCGTGCCTGCGGGCCAGGCCTTCATGGTATCGACGTCCAGGCGACCGGACGGCGTGAAGGCGATCTTGCCGGTCTTGATCTGGCCGTTGGCGTAGGGTGCGCCCGCGATGACGTCGCTGGCCGGCACGGACACGATTTCCGCATACCAGATGTTCGGTTCGTCGCTCTTCAGGAAGCGGAGCTCCAGATTGCGCTGGCCGCCCTTGGAGTCCGAAACCGGGATGTTCATCTTGAAGTCGGGCTTCACGCCGACGGGGTTGTCGTCGTCGGCGTTGTACATCGCCATGGAGTTGACCGACGGATCGTACTTCGTCTTGGCGACGTTTTCGTTGCCCAGGCCGACGTCCGAGAGGTTGATCGTATAGGCGGGGCCGCTGGCCGGCGTGAACTGGATCTGGGTCGGCGGCGTGCCGACCGGGGCCGCCGAGCCGGCGTTCGCGCCGTTGATCGTCAGCCCGGTGATGGCACCGGTGGTCGGGTCGAAGGTCGCCGAGGCGTCGATCTTCTGCGAACCGGACTTGATCACCAGATCGTGGCTGTTGGCGCCGGTGCGGGTGTAGCGGACCGACACGTCATGGGTCACGGCCGGCGTCGCCGTATCGGACACGCCCTTGTAGGATTGGGCGCTGGCGGCCGAGGACGATTCCTGGCTCGAACGCAGGTTGGCGTTGATCTGGACGCGCGTGGTCGGCTCGGCCGTGCCGCCGACCGAGCCGATATTGATCGAGCGCAGGCGCGACAGGTCAGAGGGATCGGTCGAGATTTCGCCGTTGGAGTCCACCGGCCAGCCTTGAAGATACAGGCCGGCGCTGTTCTTCAGATAGCCCTGCTTGTCGACGGTGAAGGCGCCGGCGCGGGTGAACAGGCGGGTGTCCGTCGCGCCGACGTTCTCGGCCTGCGTCGTCGTGACGAAGAAGCCCTGACCGTTGACGGCGAGGTCGGTGCTGGAGGTCGTGCGCTGAAGCTGACCTTCCTGGCTGACGTAGGAGCGGGTGTTGGTCGTGACGCCGCCGGCCGAATAGCTGCCGCCCGATGCGGTCTGGCTGTTGACCAGGGTCTGGAACTCGCTGGCCGTGCGCTTGTAGCCGACGGTGTTCACGTTGGCGATGTTCTGGGAGATCGCCGCCAGGGCGGCGGAGTTGGCGGCCAGACCGGACACGCCGGCCAGCATTGCACTGTTGAGGCTCATGAAGAACGCTCCTTAAATAGAGGTCATCGGGAAGGCGGCGGATCGCATCATGCGGCCGCCTCCTCGGTGGGGACGTTCGGATTCTCCGTATCGTCGGTATCGTTGGCCGCCTGGGCCTTGATCTCGTTGAGCGAGATCACGGTCGAGAGCGGAAGGATGGAGTCGCCGATCACCAGATACGGCGCGCCGTTGTACATCTCGACGCCGGTGACCCGGCCCTGGATCAGGGCCTGGGCGTCGACCTTGGCGCCGGTCGCGTCGGTGGCGGCGACCTTCAGCGTATAGACGCCGCCGTCTTCGGCCGTGCCGCCGTCCTTCAGCTTGCCGTCCCAGGAGACGGTGTGCAGGCCGGACGTCTTGTCGGGCGCGGCGCCCTCCCAGACCACGACGCCCTTGCTGTCGACGACCTGCAGGGTGGCCTTGTCCGCGTCGGCGCCCAGTTCGTAGGCCCAACTGGCCTTGCCATCGTTGAACTCGGTGGCGGTCCAGGCGGCGGTGACGCTCTTGCCGATGTAGTTGGCGGCGTTGTCCAGACCGCCGCCGGCCTGGGCGGCCAGCAGGCTGGTCAGCAGGTCGTTCGTCAGCAGTTGCTGCTCCACGCCGGCCATCTGGGTCAGCTGCGCCGTGAACTGATTGGAGTCCAGCGGCGACAGCGGATCCTGGTTCTTCATCTGTGTGGTCAGCAGGGTCAGGAAGGTCTCGAAGTTCGAGGCCAGGGCCTTGGTGCCGCCGGTGACCCGGCCGGCTGCTGCGCTTGTGGTGACGGCGTCGACCATGGGGTCAGACCTTCAGATCGACGCGGTCAGGCGTCAGGGAATGGTTGATCCAGGCGCCGGGCGCCGGGACGGTGGGCATGTCGGCCTGGGCCGCGAGGCGAGAGCCGCCGGCGAACAGGGCGTTGCGCTGCTGTTGGCGCTCGAAGGCACCACCGCCTGTGGACGGTTCGCGTTGCGAGAAGTCGAGCGCGTCGCTGGCGACCTGGAAGCCGGCCTCCTGAAGCTGGCGACGCAGTTCGTCGGCGCGGCCCTTCAGATCGGCGGCTGCGGCGGGATTGTCGAAGGCTAGGCGAGCGGACAACTGGCCGTCCTTGCCGATCTCAAGACTGACATCGACACGGCCCAGATCTTCGGGCGTCAGCACCATGTCGAACCGGGTCGAACGGCCCTCGAGCTTGCGGGCCATCTGCGCGGCGAGTTGGGCGGTGGTCTCGACGGTGGCGCGTGACAGGGTGGGCAGGCCCTGAGCATGGCTGGACACGGCAGCCTGTTGAGCAGGCTGCGCATCAACCGGCGCGGGGCTTGCTGTAGGGGCTTCGGGCGAGGCCGGCTCCGGTGCGGCGACGCCGGCAATCGCGGGCTCGGCTATCTTAGCGGATGAGGGCGTCGGTTTGGCGGCGACTTCGATCGCGGCGCTAGAAGGGGTGGCGTCTTCGGAGAAGCCCGTCTGAACCGCAGGAACGGCGGTGTCCCCGGTCTGGTCCATCACCGCTTGGAGGCTGCCGCGCAGGGGCGTGGCGGGCTGAAGCGCGGTTTGCAGCTTCGGCGTATCGGTCAATGCTGCCTTTGCCGGCTGATGGGACGCCTCAGCCGTTTCGACTGTCAAAGACGACGCCGCTTCGGATATCGCAGCGACGACCTCGGCGGCGACAATGATCGACGGCTTGGGCGTCGTCGACGTGACGGCGATCTGGACTTGGGCGGTCGAGATCTGAGCGGCCGCAAGGGATTGAGCGATCGGCGACGGTGAGGCCGGCTTGTCGGTGTTGGCGGCAGCAACTTGGATCGTGCTGGCCGCAGCGTCGAAATTCGCAGGCGCCGGCGGCGCTGCGTCGGTCGGACGAGGCGCTGCTTCGCCGTCTACCGTAAAGGCAGGCTTGGGCGCGACTGTCGGCTTCGGACCGTCGGTAGTCGTCGTCGGCTGGGCAGGCGTGACCGAGGCCTTGGCGGCCTCGACTTCAGCCGGCTTCGTCGCGGCGGGAGAAGAGGTCAGCGCTTCGGTCGTCAGGATTTCGGAGAGTTCGGAAAGGACTGCTTGAGCGGTCGCGGCCGTCAGGGCGGCCTTCGCTTCAAGATCTTGATTGGCAGGCGCCGGCGCAGTCTTGGCCGCCGGAGCAGTTCCAGAACGAGAAGTCATAGCGACCGTCGTCGTCATCGCCTCGGGCGCAACGAATGCGACTGACGCAACATCTTTGGGAGCTTGTGGATCGACAGGGATTTCCGCCGCGTCCTCGGAAACGGCCGACGAGCCTGCGACATCGAGCGATTGAGCGACCGGAACGGCCGGCGTCGGTTGCGTGGCTGTAAACGGCGTTGCGGCGACGAGGCCAGAGCTATCGTCGTCATTCGCGGCCGTGTCCGTGCCGATCTGCTGCTCGTGGGCAAGGGAAGGCTGAGCTGCGCAGTCTGCTATCTCGCCCGAGATCGTAGGGACGCTTTCGGTTGTCGGGGTCGGCGTGTTGGCGTCCGGCTCGACCGCCATGGGCTGGGCCATGATGACGCCCAGCGACCGAGCGCCTGTCAGACGGCCGGGCGTCAGCCGTTCGGCCGGCGCGCCGTAGACACCCGCGTTCAGCGCATCGGCGACCTTGCTGGAGAACAGACCCGCATCGACTGCCTCTGCGCCCAGGGCGGCAGCCGACGTTCCGGTCGAAACCGGAGCGGCAGGCGCGAGCAGGGCGGAAGCGGTGGACATGGAAGCGCGGCGGCTTTCGTGAGGAGCGACGACGGCGCCTGCTGCGCCCAAGAGTTCGCCGCCCTCGACGCAAGGGTCGGGCCAAGAAAATAAGTCAGCAAAAACAATGCAAAGCATAGGGTCGGGGTCGACGGATCCGAGGCGCGGCGGTCGTTATTGCCGCGCTCTCGCCACTTTTTGCCCGGCGTCGCGCGCTGCCGATCAGTGACACGCGGGATGCCCGCAATCCGATTGGCCCGACCTTTGCGCGTCTTTCCCATCATGACGACCGCCCGATCAACGATCCTGTGGAAAAACAACGCTTTGTGCGAGCGGGCGTGGCGCGTGGCTGGGCAAGAACTGCGCGTCGCGATGCAGCGGTTGCCGGGTAGGGCGGGAAAGACGCGTCAATGTCGCTGAACTCGATCATGAACATTGCGACGTCGGGGCTGAAGACCGCCCAGTCGCAGTTGCGCGTCACCGCCGACAATATCGCCAACGTCGATACGCCCGGATACATCCGCAAGGTCGCCGACCAGTCGGCCGCCGTCACCAACGGCTATGGCTCGGGCGTCGATGTCACGCGGGTCCGTCTGGCGACCGACCGGTTCCTTCAGGCCGCCAGCCTCAGCGCCGGGTCGGACGCCGCACGCCAGACCGTGCGCTATGAATTGTACGACCAGATCCAGAACCAGTTCGGCGATCCCAGCAGCGACACCAACTTCTTCGCCCAGGTCGACAAGCTGTTCGCCACCTATGCGACACTGGCCGAAAGCCCGACGTCCTCGGCCGGGCGTCAGGATACCATCTACAAGACCCAGGCGATCTTCAATCAGGCCGCCGGCATCGCGTCCCAGATCCAGTCGGCGCGTCAGGAGGCGGACGGCCGGCTGCTGAGCGCGGTCGAAACGGTCAATCCGCTGCTGGAGCAGATCGCCAAGCTGAACAAAACCATCGCCGCCGGCACGGTGACGAACGAGGATGTGACGGGCGCCCAGAACGCCCAGCTCGGCCTGATCAACGAACTGTCCAAATATATGGATGTGAAGGTCGAGGCCCGCTCCAACGGCGGCGTCACCCTGCGCACCAACACAGGCACGACCCTGGTGGGCGAGGGGGCGGCGACGCTGTCGTACCAGGCGGCCGGCACGGTGGACGCCATGACGGCCTTCTCCGACATCATGATCACCGAGCCCAGCGGCACACGCTGGCCACTGTTGGACGGCGTGTCGTCCGGTCAGATCCGGGGTCTGGTCGAGATGCGCGATGTCGATGCGCCGGCGGCCGCCGCGCGCCTGGGTGAGTTGACGGCCAAACTCGCGGACGAACTGAACCGCGCCCACAACGCAAACAGCAGCGTTCCTGCACCGACCGCCTTGACGGGGCGCAACACCGGCCAGTCGTTGGAGAACGCCCTGACCGGCTTCACCGGCGCGACCACCATCTCGACGGTCAATGCGTCGGGCGTGGTGCAGGCCTCGGCCCGGATCGTCTTTTCCGGCGGCACGATAACGATCAACGGCGCCGCCGCGGATCCGACCACCTTCCTCAGCGTGCTGAACGCCCAACTGGGCGGCACGGCGACGGCGAGCTTCTCGGACGGCCAACTGCGCCTGGACGGGGCGGGGGGAAACGGCGTGGCCATCGCCGACGATGCGACGTCGCCCAGCGCCAAGGGCGGGCGTGGATTCTCGCACTGGTTCGGCCTGAACGACTTGGTCGCCACGACAACGCCGACCTTCTACGAGACGGGCCTGACCCTGACGTCTCAGCATGGGTTAGATCCGGGCGAGAGCCTGACCTTGCGCTTTGCCGGCCCGTCCGGCGCGCGTCTTCGCGACATCACCGTGTCGGTGCCGGCCGGGACGGGAACGATGAGCGAGATGCTGGGCGCGCTGAACGATCCCATCACCGGCGTTGGCCGCTATGGCGCCCTCAGCCTGGATGCGGCGGGCAAGCTGTCCTTCAAGGCCTACGACCCGTCTGCGACGTCGATGAGCGTCGTGAAGGACAATACGACCCAGGATCCGTCCGGCGTTTCAATGTCGCAACTGTTTGGCCTAGGCGCGACCGGATCGACGCGGGCGGGCGCCTATACGGTGCGCAGCGACATCCAGCAGGACCCCGGAAAGCTGGCCCTGGCGCAACTGAACCTGTCGGCGGCGGCGGGGACGCCGGCGCTGAGCAAGAACGATGGGCGCGGCGGACTGGCGCTGGGGGATGTGGGCAAGACGAACATCACCTTCGCCGCAGCCGGCGGAAATGCCGGCGGGACCAAGACCCTGTCGTCCTATGCGGCGGACTTCGCCGGCGAGATCGGCGGCAAGGCATCGGCCGCCAAGACCCGCAGCGAAACGGCAAGCGCCCTGGCCAAGGAGGCGGACAGCCGCCGCACCTCGGCCGAAGGCGTGAACATGGACGAAGAGCTGGTCAATATGACCACCTTCCAGCAAGCCTATAACGCCTCTGCGCGCCTGATCCAGGCGAGCAAGGACATGTACGACGTACTGATCGGAATCCTGCAATGACGCGCGTCGCGACCCACGGGAACTACCAGTCGGCCTTGCTCAGCCTGATGAACGCGCAAGGCCGCGCGCAGCAGGCGCAGGAGCGGATCGATAGCGAGAAGATCGCCACCGACATGTCCGGCTATGGCCGAGGGGCCGAACAACTGACAAGCCTGACATCGACCCAGGCGCGGCTGGAAGGATTCATTTCCACCGGCGAGGCCGTGAAGGCGCGGCTGAGCGCCCAGGATCTGGCCATGAGCCGCATTTACGAAGGTGGCAATGCGGCGCGCGAGGCCATTGCAAGCAGCCTGGCCGCCGGGCGGATCGACAATCTGATGGTCGAGCTCGGTCTGAACTATCAGACGGTTCAGGGGGGATTGAACGCGGAACACCAGGGCTCGTATCTGTTTGCGGGCGGCCAAAGCGACATCGCTCCCGCCACAGCCGCGACCATGGCCGATTTGACGGCGGCGGCGTCCACCGCCGCGACCTTCGCCAACGACACCTTGAAGCAGAAGTCGCGCATCGACGAGAAGACCACGGTCGAGACCGGGTTTCTGGCCAGCGAGATCGGCGGGCCGCTGACTGAGGTGTTCCGCAACATTCAGGCCTTCCAGAACGGCACGGCGGTGACCGTGGGCGGCGTGACCTATACGCCAGCTGGCGCGGGAACGCTGACGGGGCAGCCCGACGCCAACGTCACCGCGTTTTTGAAGGCGCAGATGGGCGAATTAGACAAGGCGAATGCGGGACTAACGAACGAGACGGCCAAGAACGGTCTGATCCAGAACCACGTCGAGACGGCGCTGGACGCCCAGGAAAATCAGAAGACCGCTCTGCAGAAGATGATGCAGGACAAGTCCGGCTATGATCCGGCACGGGCGATCACCGATCTGCAGATGGCGCAGGTGGCGATCGAGGCTTCGGCCCAGATCATCAACTCGCTGAAAAGCACGTCGCTGCTCAATCTGCTGCGTTAAGTCGTCGTTTCAAAAAAGAAAACGGCAACGCTGGACCAAACATCGTTCTGGAACGTATCATGAACGATGGCCCGTCTCGATCTGCGTCGAAAACTTTCCGTCCTGGCTGACGCCGCCAAGTATGATGCCTCGTGTTCATCGTCGGGAACGTCGAAAAGAAACTCCGTCGGTGGCAAGGGGATTGGCTCGACCGAGGGCATGGGCATCTGTCACGCCTATACGCCGGACGGGCGGTGCATCAGTTTGCTCAAGATCCTTCTGACCAACTTCTGCATCTACGATTGCGCCTATTGCATCAATCGCGTGTCGTCGAATGTGGAGCGCGCGCGGTTCGATGTCGACGAGGTGGTTGACCTGACGCTCAACTTCTACAAGCGCAACTATATCGAGGGTCTGTTTCTGTCGTCAGGCATCATTCGATCCGGCGACTATACGATGGAGCAGCTAGTCCTGGTGGCTAAGACGCTGCGGGAAGTCCATGATTTTCGGGGCTATATTCATCTGAAGCTGATCCCGGAAGCGGATCCGAAGCTGGTGGAAATGGCGGGGCTGTATGCCGACCGCCTGTCGGCCAATATCGAACTTCCGCGCGACGAGGCGCTGGCGCGACTGGCGCCGCAAAAGGACGTCGGGGTCATCAAGAAGGCGATGAGCCAGGTGCGTCTGGGCGTCGAGGCGGCGAAGCCGGCCAAACGTGAAAAGATCAAGCCGCCGAAGTTCGCGCCGGGCGGCCAGAGCACACAGCTGATCATCGGCGCCGACGGCGCGCCGGATACGGAAATCCTGGATCGCAGCGCCTCGCTCTACGGTGGTTATGGCCTGCGCCGCGTCTATTATTCGGCGTTCAGTCCGATCCCGGACTCCAGTTCGATCCTGCCGCTGTCCAAGCCGCCGCTGATGCGCGAGCATCGCTTGTATCAGGCCGATTGGCTGATGCGGTTCTATGGCTTCTCCGCGCCGGAGATCGGCGAGGGCGCATCGAACGGCATGCTCGATCTGGCGGTCGACCCCAAACTGGCCTGGGCTCTCAACAAGCGTGAGCAGTTTCCCGTCGATGTGAACCGTGCGCCGCGCGAGATGCTGCTCCGTGTGCCGGGGCTGGGCGTGAAGGCAGTGGACCGGATCGTCACGGTCCGCCGCTATCGCACCCTGCGGCTGGAGGATGTCGGACGGCTGACGCGATCTGTGGCCAAGATTCGACCCTTCATTACGGCGTTGGACTGGACGCCTGGCGGACTGACGGATGCGGCGGACCTGAAGGCGCGCGTGACCAGCCGCACGCCCGAGCAGTTGAGTCTGTTCTGATGGCGGTGGCGACGCTGGACGGTGAGACCGACTTCGACGGCTGGCGGAAAGCGGCGCGCGCGTTGCGATTGGCGGGTGTTGAGCCCGCAGCGGCGCGGTTCGTCGTGGCGGGGGCGGTGGAACAGGGCGGGCTGTTCGATCAGCCGATTGTTGAAGAAGTGTCGCCGACGCCGGATGACCGCAGAGCTTTCAACGTCCCGAAGGAGTTCGTGGATCTGGCTCAGAACCTGATCCTGCATCGATCCGCTGACCGTTTCGATCTGATGTACCGGCTGCTGTGGCGACTCAAGGATGAGCCGGACCTGATCAAGGTCATTTCGGACCGGGACGTCGCCGACGCGCTGGAGCGGGTCAAGAACGTCAGCCGCGCCTCGCACAAGATGAAGGCCTTCGTTCGCTTTCGCCAGGTGCATGACGATCTGGGCGAAGCCTGGGTGGCGTGGTTCGAGCCGCCGCATCGGGTTCTGGAAAAGACCGCGCCCTTTTTCCATCGGCGGTTCACGACCATGCGCTGGTCGATCCTGACGCCGGATGGTTCGGCCTTCTGGGATGGCGAAACCCTGCGGTTCGGGCCGCCGGCGACCCGCGACATGGCGCCGGCCGAAGACGAGATCGAGGATTTCTGGAAGACCTATTACGCGTCGACCTTCAATCCTGCGCGGCTGAAGGTGAAGACGATGCAGGGGGAGATGGCCAAGTCCTACTGGAAGAACCTGCCGGAAGCCGCCCTCATCCCGGAACTGGTCGCGGCCTCGTCGGTTCGAACCGAGACCATGGTCGCTACGCCGTCGCCTCAGCCCAATTCGCGTTTCGCGCGCGCCGTTGCGCCAGACCTGCATATGTCGCGTCCCGACGCCGAGGCCGTGCCCGAAAACCTCGACGATGTCGCCGGCGGCGTTCAGGCGTGTCGCCGTTGCCCGCTTTACCGCGACGCGACGCAAGGGGTGTGCGGGGAGGGGCCGAAGTCGGCGCGTCTGATGATCGTCGGCGAACAGCCGGGCGATCAGGAGGATCTGGCAGGCCGCGCCTTCATCGGGCCGGCGGGACAGGTGTTGAACGCAGCCCTGGCCGAGGCTGGCATTGATCGATCCGACGTCTATGTCACCAACGCGGTCAAACACTTCAAACACGAGCCGCGCGGCAAGCGTCGCCTGCACAAGACGCCGAACGCGGGCGAGGTTCAGGCGTGTCGCTGGTGGCTGGACTCGGAACGCCGGCTGATTAAGCCGCAAGTCGTGCTGGCCCTGGGGGCGACGGCGGGTCTGGCGTTGCTGGGTCGAAAGCCGGCTGTGATGCAGGAACGCGGCGCGCCGATCGACCTGAGCGACGGATCGACCGCCGTACTGACGGTCCACCCCTCCTATCTGCTGCGTCTGCCGGACGAGGCGGCGAAGTCCGAGGCGAGACGGTTGTTCATTGAGGATCTGACGGCCGTGCAGCGTCGTATGAGGTGACGCGAGAACGAATCCCGTTTGGCCGCGTTTGGCATCAGCGCCAGCGTGACCGTTGGACGTTTCATCGGGGAGGCGATCTCGACACGGTCGATCGATAAACATCCGCGCGAATGTCATCGCGCGTTGACATCGAATGCCGGCTTGACCATTAGCGCAGCAGGGATTTCGGCTGTCTGTTCAGAGGGTCAGGGGGAAATCGCGATGTCAGACTGGTCATCAGAGGCCCGATGAACCAAGCCGCATACGAAATTGTCGATCGTGATGGCGAAGCCCGTCTGCGCCTGACCGGCGACTGGACGACCACGGCGCTGGGCCGTCTGCCGACGGAACTGAGCCGCGATCTGGAAGGCCGCGAAATCGCCAGCATCGACACCTCCGACCTCGGTCGCTTCGATACGGCCGGCGCGCTGGCCCTGGTGCAGGCCTCGAGCGGTCGTCTGTCCAAGAGCCAGTGGAAGGATCGGCCCGAGGCCGGCCGTATCTATCACATGATCGAACTGCTGGAGCGGCAGAGCGCCCCGGCGCCCAAGCGACCCAGCGCCTTCGTTCGCACCTTCGCCAAGATCGGGCGAGGCGTGTACGATTTCGGCGGCGAGGCCATGTTGTCGCTGGCCTTCCTCGGCCGCCTGATGGCCGCCGTGGTCGAAGCCGCCAAACGCCCCGGGGGCATCCGCTGGCCGGCCTGGGTCAGTCAGGCGGAGCGGGCCGGGCTGGACGCCATTCCGATCGTCATGATCACCAACTTCTTCATCGGGGCCGTCATCGCCTTCATCGGTGTGGACCTGCTGACCGACTTCGGCGCCCAGGTGTTCGCGGTTCAGCTGATCGGTGTCGCGATGTTCCGCGAGTTCGCCGTGGTCATCGCCTCGGTCCTTCTGGCAGGACGTTCGGCCTCGGCCTTTGCGGCTGAGATCGGGTCGATGCGGATGAATCAGGAGGTCGACGCCATGCAGGTCATGGGCGTCAATCCGTTCCAGGCGCTAGTGATCCCAAGGGTCGCTTCGCTGGTGATCATGCTGCCGCTGCTGACTTTCATGGGCATGATCGGCGGTCTTATCGGCGGTTTGGTCGTGTGCTGGAGCTCGCTGAATCTCGGTCCGTCCTTCTTCTTCCAGCGTCTTGTCGAGGACGGCACCATGGCCCAGCACCTGATGGTAGGCCTGGTGAAGGCGCCCGTCTTCGCCCTGGTGATCGCCGCCATCGGTTGCCGTCAGGGCATGGCCGTCGCCGGGGATGTCGAAAGCCTGGGCCGCCGCGTGACGGCCGCCGTGGTGCAGGCCATCTTCGCCATCATCTTCCTGGACGCCGTGTTCGCCCTGGTGTTCCTGGAGCTGAACATATGACCGAAGCGCCAGAAAATCTGATCGAGGTGCGCGGCCTGTTGAGCCAGTTCGGCGAGCGCACCATTCACGAGAACCTCGACCTCGACCTGGTGCGCGGCGAAGTCCTGGGCGTCGTCGGCGGATCGGGCGCGGGCAAGACTGTGCTGCTCAACACCATCATCGGCTTGAAGGAGCCGGAGGGCGGATCGGTGAAGGTGCTGGGCTACGACCGGGCGAACCTGACCAAGGCCGAGGCGGCCGACATCGAAAAACGCACCGGCATCCTCTTCCAGCAGGGCGCGCTGTTTTCGTCGCTGAGCGTGCTGGAGAACGTGGCTTCGCCCCTGGTCGAACACACCAAACTGCCAAAATCGGTCATCTATGAGCTGGCCGAGCTCAAGATCGCCATGGTCGGTTTGAAGCCGGAGCACCACCATCTGAAGCCGGCCGAACTGTCGGGCGGTATGAAGAAGCGGGCCGGGTTGGCGCGCGCGCTCGCGCTGGATCCCGAGCTGGTGTTCCTCGATGAGCCGACGGCGGGCCTGGATCCCATCGGCGCGGCCGCTTTCGACGATCTGATCCGGCAACTAGCGGACGACCTGGGTCTGTCCGTCTTCATGATCACCCATGACCTCGATACGCTCTACGCCATCTGTGACAAGGTGGCGGTGCTGGCGGACAAGCGGGTCGTGGAAAAGGCCACGGTGCAGGAGCTGGAAGGCTCCGACCATCCGTGGATCAAGGAATATTTCCTGGGGCCGCGCGGACGCGCAGCCACCAAGTCTGCCGCCTGAGGAGAGCGGATCATGGAAAGAGACGCACATTACGCCGCCGTCGGCATCGCCACCGTCGCCCTTCTGGCGGCCCTGGCGGTGTTCACCATCTGGCTGGCCCGGCTGCAGTTCAACAGCGACTACGACATGTACGACATCGTCTTCTATGGGCCGGTGAATGGCCTGTCCGAAGGCGGCGAGGTGCATTTCAACGGCATCCGCGTCGGCGAGGTCACTGACCTGAACATCGACACCAAGCGCGGCGACCAAGTCATCGCCCGTGTCCGCGTTGACGGCACGACGCCGGTGCGCGTCACCTCGCGCGCGCAGCTGGAGCCGCAAGGCATCACCGGTCTGAACTACATCCAGATCACCGCGGGCTCGCCCAACAGCGCCCTGCTGAAAGAGCAGTATCCGGATAATGTCGTGCCCGTGCTGCAAAGCCAGCCGTCGCCGATCGCTGAACTGTTGAGTGGTTCGGGCACGGTTCTGGCCCAGACCGTGGATGCGCTGAACCGGATCAACCGCGTCATGTCCGATGACAATATCCGCAGCTTCTCCACCAGTGTGAAGAACGTCGAGGCGCTGACGACTGAACTGGAAGCCCGCAAGGCCATCTTCCAGCAGTTGGAAGAGGCCGTGACCAACGCCAACGCGGCGGTGAAGGAATACCAGGCCCTGGCCGTCGACACGCGTCAGATCATCAATACGGACGGTCGCCAAGCCATCGCCAATATCAACTCGGCGACGGCGGAAGCCCGCACGGCGATCGCCTCGGCCAACCGTTCGATCACGGGGCTGGAGCGTCCTTTGGGTGACTTTGCGACGACCAGCCTGCCGCAATTGACCGGCACGATCGAAGAGCTGCAAGACGCCACCCGGTCTCTGCAATCCCTGATCGACGACGTCCGCGCCAGCCCGCGTGACTTCATCGGTCGTCCGAAATCCAAAGAGCTGGAGGTGCAGCCGTGATCCTTCGTCCTGTCCTTCGACTGGCGGCGCCCGCCGCTGTCCTGACCGCGCTGAGCGGATGCGCCCTGCTGTCGTCGCCGGACCCGGTGCAGAACTATCGGTTCGGCCTGCCGATGGCCGCGCCGTCGTCGGTGGGCGACACGCCTGCGCCTCTAACGGTCTCGATCCGCCGCATCGAGTTCCCGCAGGCGACCGGCGACGACAAAATCCTGGGCGTCACGGGTCTAGAGACGGCCTATATTGGCGGCGCACGCTGGGTGTCGCCGGCCTCGACCCTGTTCGACGACAGCTTGAAGGCGGCCTTCGCCAACCGAGCGGATCGCATTCGCGTGCTGGGTCGCCGCGAGCCGGGGACGCCGCCGCTGATCCTGCAAGTCACGGTCACGACCTTCGAGGCTCGATACGCCGCGCCGGGAGCCGTGCCGGATGTCGTCGTGACCGCGCGGGCGCAGCTGCGCTCCACCCCGGAACGGCGCGCTGGCGGCGGGACCATTCGTCCCGAGGAAGGGCGCTCGGTTGAGCGGGTGTTCACCGTGATCCAACCCGCCGGCGACAATCGCGTGTCCGCCATCGTTGCAGCCTTCGACACGGCGACGCGCGACATCAACACCCAGATCGCCGACTGGACGATCGCCTCCGCGAACTGAGGCGATCGAACGCATGATGCCGGGACGGCGGCGGTGCGGGACGTAGGCTTGCGGATGCGCTAGGGTGCGCCGCGAATCTGCTCCCGGAGTTGTCATGAGTTTTTCCGCCACCGACGCGGCCTTCGAAGGCTTTCGGGTCGTTCGCCGGCATCCGATTGTCGCGGTCGCCTGGGGCCTGGTCTATCTGGCCGTCTATGTCGCCATGTTCGGCCTGGGCGCAGACAAGTGGGCCAGCCTGATGGCGGCGGGTGAAGCGCTGGAACAGTCGGCCAACCCGTCGATGGCGGAGTTCCAGGCCTTGGGTCAGACCTATGCCGGAGCCCTGATCTGGGCCGCGCCCATCGGCCTTCTGGTCGGCGCGGTGCTGAGCGCGGCGGTGGCGCGCTCGGTCTTGCGGCCGGCCGAGTCGTCGTGGGGCTATCTGCGCCTCGGTATGGATGAGGTCCGCGTTCTGGCGGTCAGTCTGATCGTCAGCCTGGCTGTTGGTCTGGCGTCTGGCGTCGGCATGATGGTGGTCGGCGCGGCCATCGGTTTCGGCGCGGCGTCGGGTCAGGCGCTGCTGATCTTGGCCGGCGTGCTGCTGATCTTCGCCGTCTTCGCCCTGATCGTCTGGCTGGCGATCAAGTTCAGCCTTGCGGTGCCGATGACGATCGATCGCCGCAAGATCACCATCGTGGAATCGTTCGCCGCCACAAAGGGGCATTTCTGGTCGCTGCTGGGCATGGCCGTGATCGCCATCATCATGTCCCTGATCGTCAGCATCCTGGGCATGATCATCGGCGCAGCCGCAGACCTCGCCACCGGCGGCATCCAGACGCTGGCGCGCTTCGACGGCGAGGGACTGGGTCAGATCCTGATGCAGGCCTGGCCGGCGATCCTGGTGTCGTCGATCGTCAACGCCTTCCTCGCCGCGCTGCAGCTCGCGGTCCTATATGCGCCGTTCGCAGCGGCCTGGAATGGGCTTCGAGGCGGTCAGTCGACCGACGTCTTTTCCTAACGATCAGACCGACGCCTTCACCCTTTTCTTCTTAGCCGGAGCATCGACGGACCCGCCCAGGGCCGCCACACGCGCCTTGCGGCGGTCCTCGTGCCGATCCAGCACCTCCTTGAGGTATTTGCCGGTCCAGCTGGCCTTGTTATCCGCGACCTGTTCGGGCGTGCCGACCGCAACGATCTCGCCGCCGCCGTCACCGCCCTCAGGACCGAAGTCGAGCAGATAGTCGGCGACCTTGATGACATCGAGGTTGTGTTCGATCACCACGATGGTGTTGCCGGCCTCGACCAGTTCCTGCAGCACCTCGAGCAGCTTGCGCGTATCCTCGAAGTGCAGGCCGGTCGTCGGCTCGTCGAGGATGTAGAGGGTGCGGCCGGTTGCGCGCTTGGACAGCTCCTTGGACAGTTTGACCCGCTGGGCCTCGCCGCCCGACAGGGTGGTCGCCGGCTGGCCGACCTTGACGTAGCCCAGGCCGACCCGTTCCAGCGTCAGCATCTTGTCGCGGATCGGCGGCACGGCCTTGAAGAAGGTCGCCGCCTCCTCGACCGTCATGTCCAGCACGTCCGAAATGGACTTGCCCTTGAACACAATCTCCAGCGTCTCGCGGTTGTAGCGTTTGCCCTTGCAGACGTCGCAGGTGACATAGACGTCCGGCAGGAAGTGCATCTCGATCTTGATGACGCCGTCGCCTTGGCAGGCTTCGCAACGCCCGCCCTTGACGTTGAAGCTGAACCGCCCGGGGCCATAGCCGCGCGCCTTGGATTCCGGCAGGCCGGCGTACCAGTCGCGGATAGGCCCGAAGGCGCCGGTATAGGTCGCGGGGTTCGAGCGCGGGGTGCGGCCGATGGGCGACTGGTCGATGTCGATGACCTTGTCGAAATGCTCCAGGCCTTCGATCCGATCAAAGGGGGCGGGGGCCTCCGAGGCATTGTTCAGGCGACGCGCGGCGGCCTTGTACAGGGTCTCGATGGTGAAGGTGGACTTGCCGCCGCCCGAGACGCCGGTGATGCAGGTGAAGACGCCGACCGGGATTTCGCCGGTGACGCTCTTCAGATTGTTGCCGCTGGCGCCGCTGATTTTCAGCATCCGCTTGCGGTTGATGGGGCGGCGACCCTCGGCGGGGATTTCGATCTCGCGCTCGCCAGTCAAGTATTTGCCGGTCAGGGACTTGGGGTTGGCCATGACCTGGGCCGGCGTGCCCTCGGCGCAGACTTGGCCGCCATGAACACCGGCGGCCGGGCCCATGTCGATGACGTAGTCCGCGGTCAGGATGGCTTCTTCGTCATGCTCGACCACGAGGACCGAGTTGCCGAGATCGCGCAGCCCCTTCAGGCTTTCCAGCAGGCGGGTATTGTCGCGTTGGTGCAGGCCGATGGACGGCTCGTCCAGCACATAGAGGACGCCGGTAAGGCCCGAGCCGATCTGTGAGGCCAGGCGGATGCGCTGGCTCTCGCCGCCCGACAGGGTGCCGGAGGATCGGGACAGGTTCAGATAGTCCAGGCCGACGTTGTTCAGGAACCGCAGCCGGTCGCAGATTTCCTTCAGGATGCGCCGGGCGATCTCCATCTGCTTTTCGGTCAGATTCTCTTCCAGCGTCGAGAACCACAGATAGGCCTTGGAGATCGACAGGGTCGAGATGTCGGCGATGTCCTCGCCGCCGACCTTGACCGCCAGGGCCTCGGGCTTCAGCCGCTTGCCGTGACACGCGTCGCAGGGCGTTTCGGACTGATAGCGGGCCAGTTCCTCGCGCACCCAGGCGCTATCGGTCTCGCGCCAGCGACGTTCCAGGTTCGGCAGCACGCCCTCGAACGGCTTGGAGACCTCGTATTTGCGGGCGTTGTCGTCATAGACGAACTTGATCTTCTCCGAGCCAGTGCCGTGCAGGATGGCCTTGTGCGCCTGGGCGGGCAGGTCGCGCCACGGCTTGTCCATCGAGAAACCATAGTGGAGGCTGAGCGACTGCAGCGTCTGGGTGTAGAGCGGCGACGGCCCACGCGCCCACGGTGCCACGGCGCCCTTGTGCAGGGTCTTGTCGCGGTCCGGGATCACCAGATCGGCGTCAAACGCCAGCTTGACACCCAAGCCGTCGCAGACCGGGCAGGCGCCGAAGGGATTGTTGAATGAGAACAGTCGCGGCTCGATCTCGCTGATGGTGAAACCGGACACCGGACAGGCGAACCGCTCCGAGAACAGCAGGCTGCGCGGCGCGGTCTCACCTTCCGCCGTCGAGGCCCATTCAGCGTTGGCGATGCCGTCGGCCAGACCCAGCGCCGTCTGTAGGCTGTCGGCGTAGCGCGCTTCCTGATCCGGCTTGGTGACGATCCGGTCCACGACGATGTCGATGTCGTGCTTGAACTTCTTGTCCAGGGTGGGCGCTTCGTCGATCGGATAAAACTGGCCGTCGATCTTCAGCCGCTGGAAGCCCTGACGCTGCCACTCGGCGATTTCCTTCCTGTACTCGCCCTTGCGGCCGCGAACGACGGGGGCGAGCAGCAGGATTCGCTCGCCATCGGGCAGGGCGACCAGCTTGTCGACCATCTGGCTGACGGTCTGGCTCTCGATCGGCAGGCCGGTCGCCGGCGAGTAGGGCACCCCGACGCGCGCCCATAGCAGGCGCATATAGTCGTGGATTTCCGTCACCGTGCCGACGGTCGAGCGCGGGTTCTTGGACGTTGTCTTCTGTTCGATGGAGATGGCCGGGGACAGGCCTTCGATCAAATCCACGTCCGGCTTGCCCATCAACTCCAGGAATTGGCGGGCATAGGCCGACAGGCTCTCGACATAGCGCCGCTGGCCTTCGGCATAGATGGTGTCGAAAGCGAGCGAGGATTTGCCAGACCCCGACAGGCCGGTCATCACCACCAGCTGTTCACGCGGAATGTCGAGATCCACGCCCTTGAGGTTATGCTCGCGGGCGCCGCGAACGCGGATGAAGTTATGCTTTTCGGTCATGCTGTCCAGAGAACGCGGAGGAGAGCCGGCGGGTCCGGCGCGTTATCGCTATATGGGGACGAAAATAGGCGATCAGCAAGAACGTTATGGGAACATTTTTGTCTGTGTCTTTGGGTTGTG
>NZ_DAMBJX010000026.1:28184-39902 GCF_032067225.1 Brevundimonas vesicularis
GTGCGCCCGCTGATCGAAGCTAGACTGGCGTCACCGAAGTGGGGGTTGGATTTGAAACAGTTTGCGGGCCTTTTGGCGGCGGCAGCCTTAGCCAGTTGCAACTTCAATGCGACGCTTCCTAAATCCGATCCTGCCTTGAATGCTGAAGCCAAGGCGACCTTTGCAGACCTTGTAGCGGGCCGAGAAGCCGCCATTTTGGCGCGCTTGTCGTCCGCAAATAAGACTGCAGACGTGAGGGCGCAAATCCCCATGCTCCGCAACATGATCGGTCACGACACGGCTCCCGAACCTACGGTGACCGGCTACCAGAGCATGACAAGTACGAGCGGCCGCTTCTATGTGGTGGGTCAAGATTATACCTATCCCGACCGAGTGGCTCACGTTCAGACAAACTTCGTCAAAGAGGGTGACGCATGGAAAGTCGCGGGATTCAATCTGAACTTGACGATGACTGGAGCCCCAGCTAAAGCGCCTGCCGCCTAAATTTATTCCGGCATCCATGCCTGCGTGGGCCGCACGAAACGCTCGCCCTTGGCTAGAAGCACGCCGCTGGCGTTTGCGACACCCAGTTCAAGGCTTTCGGCGATGCGGCGGGCGCGTTCAATGAAGTGGTCGGCGGCGATGGGCGGGCACAGGGCACGCGCAGTTTCGGCGAACAACTCCAGCCAGCGATCGAAATGCCGCGCATCGATGGGAAGGGGTAGGTGTTTCGGCATCGGCCGGCCCTGATAGACGCCCGTGGACAGGGCGACGGACGACCAGAACAGCTTCATCTGCGCTAAGTGCGGCGCCCAGTCGGTGATCCGGTCCGCGAAAATCGGGCCGATCAGCGCATCGTCGCGGACGCGGGCGTAGAAGTCTTCGACCAAGGCGTCGATCATGGCTTCGTCTATGCCCGTTTCGTCCCGCAGGCGCTGGACGGCGGCCTCGCGCCGCGCGGCGGCGCCGGCGGGGTCTTCGATGCGGAAACGGGTTTGCATGACGGCTGGTCTAGCCGTCGCCATCCTATTGGTCGAGGAAGTCGCCGGCGTTGAATGACAGGATGCAGATGGCGTCTCCGCCCGTCGCATCGGTCGAGCAGGAATCGACTCCGAACAGGTCGGCCTCGACCTTTGCGGTCGAGCGGAACGTGCGGCCGTCACGCTGGAATGTCGATCCGATCTTCTCGCTCCAAGGGATCAAGGCCTTGGCGAAGGCGGCGGCCGGCGCACCCGTGCAGGTAAACAGGATATATTCTGCGCCGTCCCCGTTGTCCGCGCGGCGATAGGCGTCGGCTGCGGCGGCCTGCTCCAGGCAGGCGGCATAGAGCCGCGCGTTGGGCGTCGACGCCTGGGTCGGAACGGCGCTGTAATCCGGGGCTGACGGCGGCCGGTCCGGCGCAGTCGCGCATGCGGCGCAAGCCAGTGTGGAGACGATGGCGAGGGTGATGACGGTCTTCATGATTGTCTCCTCAACGCCAAGCTTCTCACGCGGCCGTGTTCGACGCCAGACTTGCGCATTGCGGGATTACGACCCATCCTCCCTGTTCTGACGCGTTTTGCAGAAGGTTTGACGATCATGATCATCGCATTGGCCACCGGTTCCGCCCTGTCCGCCATGCTGCTCGTGATCCTCAATGCCAATCAGCCCAAGCCGAAACGCGTCCCCGTCCGCACTCGCGACACTCGACAAGGTCGCCGCTAGGACGCCGGACGGCGCCACCCTTTTCGACAATCTGAGCCTGACGTTCGGGCCTGAGCGCACCGGCGTCGTCGGTCGCAATGGCGCGGGCAAGAGCACGCTGTTGCGTCTGATTTCGGGCGAAGCTGCGCCGGCTGAGGGGGCTGTCGCGCGAACCGGCACGATTGGCGTGTTGGATCAGCGGTATGAGCCAAACCCCGGTGAGACCGTCGCTCAAACCCTGGGCGTTGGAGCGGCGCTGGCTGTTGTGGCGCGGGTTTTGGCGGGGCAGGGAACGGCCGAGGATTTGGCCGAGGCGGACTGGACGCTGGAGACGCGTCTTGACGAGGCCTTGCGAGAGATCGGGCTGCCTGACCTGGACCTCGAACGCCTGACGTGCAGTCTCAGCGGGGGCGAGCAGACGCGGTTGCGGCTGGCGGGTTTGAGGCTGGCCCAGCCCGATCTGATCCTGCTGGACGAGCCGACCAATCATCTGGATGCACAGGCGCGGGCGCTGGTCGCCGATGTCATCGCGCGTTGGGACGGCGGGTTCGTGGTGGTCAGCCATGATCGCAACCTGTTGCGCCGCATGGACCGAATCCTTGAGGTGTCGAGCTTGGGCGTCGCCAGCTATGGCGGCGGCTATGACGCCTATGTCGAGCGAAAAGCGCTGGAACGCGAGGCGGCGACGCGGGATCTGGCCGAAGCCCAACGCGAACTCACGCGTGTCGGCGCCGAGGCTCAGCAGCGCGCGGAGGCTCAGTCGCGCCGCGACGCCGCCGGCCGTCGCAAGGCCGCCAAGGGCGACATGCCGAAAATCCTGCTGGGCGCCCGGGCCGAGCGCGCTGTAAACACGGGCGGGCGCGGCGGCTTGCTGGCCGAACGTCAGGCCGCGGCCGCGCAGGACGCCTTGGCCTCAGCCCAGGCGCGCGTAGAGCGAACGCGGACGCTGGCGATCCCGATGCCGACCTCCGGCCTGCCAACGGGACGGGCGGTGCTGACCTTGGACCAAGCCGGCTGGGCGACACCTGAGGGGCGGACGATCGTCGGGCCGATTGATTTGAAGCTGGTTGGGCCTGAACGGGTCGCGATAACGGGACCGAACGGCGCGGGCAAAACGACCCTGCTGCGGCTGATCACCGGCGATCTGCAACCGACCACGGGCGCCGTCGATCGGCCTGTGCGTGCGGTGCTGCTGGACCAAGAGGTCAAGATCCTGCACCCGGACGAAACCTTGGTGGAAGCGTGGCGGCGGTTGAACCCGAAAGGGTCGGTCAATGACGCCCAGGCGGCGCTGGCGCGGTTCCTGTTTCGCAATACGGCGGCGCAGCGCCGGGTCGGCGAACTTTCGGGCGGAGAGCGGCTGAGGGCGGGCCTGGCCTGCGTCATGACAGGCGCGACGCCGCCGCAGTTGCTGGTTCTGGACGAGCCGACGAACCACCTCGACCTGGACGCCATCGCGGCGGTCGAAGAGGCGCTGAACGCCTATGACGGCGCCTTGATCGTGGTGAGCCACGACGTGGATTTCCTGGCGGCGCTGAAGATCACGCGCACGGTCGAGCTCTGAGGTCGTTCAGCCCCAGGCCTCGACGGCGCCCTTGCGTCGGACCATCGACGGGCTGGACAGTTGGGTGCGCGGCTCGGCTTCGGCGCGGCCGAACAGCCAGCCTTGGCCGTATTCGACGCCCGCCGCCTTGAGTTCGGATGCGACGCCGTCGGTCTCGATCATCTCGGCGATAGTTTCCAGCCTCATCGAACGGCACATTTCGACGATGCTGTGCAGCATGGCCTTGGAGCGTTGATCGGTCTGGATATCGCGAACGATGGCCCCGTCGATCTTGACCGAGTCCACCGACAGTTTGCGCAGATAGTCGAAGGCGGCGGCTCCCGCGCCGAAATCGTCGATGCAGACCTTGATACCGGCTTCGCGCAGCGCAGCCAAGCGACGGTCGGCGGCTTCGATGTCTGCGACGGCTGAGGTTTCGGTCACCTCGACCATCAGGCGACGACGTTCTTCGGGCGCGCCAGCGGTCATGCGCAGCAACTGCTCGACATAGGTGTCGTCGCCTAGGGAG
Source organism: Brevundimonas vesicularis (assembly GCF_032067225.1). Classification (GTDB taxonomy): domain Bacteria; phylum Pseudomonadota; class Alphaproteobacteria; order Caulobacterales; family Caulobacteraceae; genus Brevundimonas; species Brevundimonas vesicularis_F. Next base: position 31,919 of record NZ_DAMBJX010000026.1, read on the forward strand.
GCGCCCGAAACATTGACCGCCATCTTCAGCAGGCCGGCGCCGGGCTGGCGCATCCGCTTCAGCACCTTTTCCGCCACGGCGAGATCGAATGACTCGATCATGTCCAGCTCCTCGGCCATGCGAATGGCTTCGGCGGGACCGCTGTTGCCGCTGAATCGGGTCAGGGCCTCGAAGTGATGGACCGCTCGTGAATCCAGATGGACGATGGGCTGATAATGGACCTGGAACTCGCGCGACTTGACCAGGCTGCGGAAGGTCTCGGCGTCGCGGAAGGTGCGCTTCAGCGAGTCGGCGAAGGCGATCTGCGGATTGGCGAGGCCGTCGCCCTTCAGGCAGCCTTCGATGGCGAACCGCATGGCGCGCAGCACGCACAGAGAATCCGATCCCGGCGGCACGGGCGAGCTGAACGCCTCCGCACCCAGCGACAGCCCTTCGGCGCGACCGGCTTCCACGATTTCGGCGGCGATGTCGCGACGGTCGTTGGCGGGGCGGAGAAGGGCATAGCGGACGCCCGTGACCTGCGACGCGCTCGATCCCTCGACGGCGGCGGACTGAAGCGTGGCCTCGATGCGGCGGTTCAGACGGTCGGCGGCTTCGCCGGTGACATTCTCCAACCCGGTGATGTCGAGGAAAGCCAGGGCCAGATCGGGGTTGGACTCCAGCACGCGTCCGGCGTCGGCCAGGAAATCCTCCGGTTCCAGAAGCGGGCGAGTTTCAAGATCCTCCAGCGCAAAGGCCGGGCCTTCGTAGGAGATGGCGCAGGAGACAGCCGGCGCCATCTGCGGCAGAACGAAGGCGCGGAAAGAGGCGCGGCGCACGCGGTCGGGACCGGCCGCCACAAGGATCGACGTGGCCGGAATACGCACGCCAGCCTTCATGCCTTGCAGGGCGGTCAGGGTGGAGGCGCCGTCGTGCAGCAGATCGAGCAGGGGACGGCCCGTCCAGGTCGCGCCTGCGTCCTCGCCGGCTACGGCGCCCGCGCCGATCGCAAAGGCGACCACGCCTTTTGGATCCACCTCCACCAGAGTGTCGGCGGAAGCGAAGGCCAGGCCTAGGAGGCGGGTGGTCAGCGTCATGAGGCCATGCTGCCACACAGTCGCTTAAAAAATAGGCAATGACCCTTAGGACGCGAACCGTGATCGGCGAACGGCGAAGGGGTATCCGGTTCAGGCCATCCGATTGAGGGCCACAGCGCGTCCGTCGCCCAGCGAGGCGCGGCCGTCGGCGGCATAGGCGGAGGCGGGGGTGCGGGCGGCGGTGACCTCCGCTGCGATGGCGCGGACCAGACCCTCAGAGATTTGGCGCGCGGCATCGACGGCGCGGCTGTGTCGCGTCAGGGCCGCGTCGAACTCACGCGTGGCGTCGATCAGGGTCTTTCGATCTTCGAGCGGAGCGCCGCTCAGCAGCGCCGGATTGGCCTTCACATGGGCGGAATCGCGACGGTAGAGATTGGCCATTTCCTGGGTTTCCGACAGACCGGCCGCCACATCCTGAGGACGGCCATCGGCGAAAGCGGCTGTTTCGGCCTTCAGTCGCTCGGTCAGACGCAAGGTCAGGGTCGTCAGCTGACGAACGCGCGCCTGGGCCAGTTCGGTGTCGCTCATGGCCGGCCCTCCTGCATCTTCAGCATTTCGGCCATGACGATGTTGCTCAGGCCGATGCCGCCGGCCTTCACCGTCGACTTGGCCATTTCGTCCAGCATGAAGCTGCGCCATGTCGCTTCGCCCTGGCCGCCGCCGAACAGGCCGTCGGTCGACAGGCCTTCGAACATCGGCTTCAGCATCTGGGAAATGAAGGTGGCCTCGAAGGCCTTGGCGGTTTCAGCGATCTTGTCGCGGTTTACGGCGGTCGGCGCGGCCGCGGCGGGGCGCAGCAGATCGGCGGAGACGGTCAGGTCGGTCATGCTCACATCACCTCGATGTCGGCCTGCAGGGCGCCGGCGGCCTTGATGGCCTGCAGGATGCTGATCATGTCGCGCGGGCTGACGCCCAGGGCGTTCAGGCCGTTGACCAGGGTGGACAGGTTGGCGCCACCGCCGACCAGCCGCATCTGGGTGCCCAGATCCTCTTCGACGTTCACCTGGGTCGAGGGTACGACGGCGGTCTGGCCCCGGCTGAAAGGCGCCGGCTGACTGACCTGCGGCTGCTCGTCCACCGATATGGTCAGGTTGCCCTGAGCGATGGCGACGCGAGAGATGCGCACGGCGTCGCCCATGACGATGACGCCGTTGACCTCGTCGATGATGACCTTGGCGGGCGTGTCGACGCTGACGGCCAAGTTCTCGATCCGGCTTATGAAGCCTGCCATGCCCAGTTCGCCGGGTGCCCGCAGGGACACGACCGTGCCGTTCTCGGCCAGGGCCGACCCCGGATAGGCGGCGTTGACGACGGCGGCGACACGCTGGGCGGTGGTGAAGTCGGGGTTGCGCAGGTTCAGGCGCACCTCGTTCATATTAGCCATCTGGAAGCCGGTCTCGCGCTCGACCAGCGCGCCCGAGGCGATGCGACCGGCGGTCGGCACGCCGCGCGTCACCGACGACCCCGACCCGCCCGACGCCGAGACGGCCCCGGTCTGGACCGAGCCCTGCGCCACCGCATAGACCTGACCGTCCGCGCCTTGCAGGCTGGTGACGACCAGCGAACCGCCCAGCAAGCTCTTGGCGTCGCACATGGAGGCTACCGACACGTCGATGCGCGAGCCGGGCGTGGCGAATGCGGGCAGGTCGGCCGTGACCATGACGGCGGCCATATTCTTGGTGTTGGCGTTGGCCCCGCGAATGTTGACGCCTAGCCGCTCGGTCATGCCTTCCAGCGATTGGCGGGTGAAGGGGCAGTTGCGTAAGGAATCGCCCGTGCCGTTCAACCCCATGACCATGCCGTAGCCGACCAACTGGTTGCCTCGCACGCCTTCAACGGCCGCAATATCCTTGATGCGCGATTGCGACTGGGCCAACGCCGAGGTCGCGCCGCCGGCGACGACGAGCGTCGCGGCGACGGAGGCGATCAGGCGGGCAAGCAGATTTTGCATCGGTCAGGCGTCCACGCAACGTTACGCCGTCATCAGTGCGAGGATCGTGCCGAAGAATTAACGACGTGAATTCAATGTCGATCGGCCTTTGACGGTCAGAGAAGCGGCAGGATTTGCCGGGGTGTTAACCAAACAGTCATCGCCGTCCGTCATCCATGATTTCATGACGCGGAGCACCTGCACATGAAGGTTGTCGGCCCCAACGGCGTCAACACGCCTGCCAGCACACGTCCGACGCGATCCGCCAGCGGCTTTTCGCTGGGGCAGGCCGCAGCTCCGTCCGCGCCCGCTGCAACGACCGCCAGCGCAGCGACGGGCGGGGTCTCTGACGTCTCAGCCTTGATGGCCCTTCAAGGGGTCGAGGGACCAGTGGAAAAGCGACGTCGCGCGATCCGGCGCGGCAGCGGTCTTCTGGATCGCCTTGACGAAATCAAGCTGGCCCTGCTGAACGGCGACGCCGACGATGGGGCTCTGGATCGTCTGGCGCGGAGCCTGCGCGAGGAGCGCGCCGCCGACGACGACAAGGACTTGGCCGCCCTGCTGGATCAGATCGACCTGCGCGCCTCAGTCGAACTGGCGAAGGCGGAAATGCGCCGCAACCGCCCGTGATACGAAATAATCGTCTGACATCAGGCGGCTAAGCTTTGGCAGTGAGTGACTTTTGCCACTGTCAGGCGGTTAGTCGCCCTATTTTCATCACGGAATCGAGAACCGCGTTGCCGCGACTCGACGGGCTGATTATACGGCCATCTACGCCACAGGGGGGCGTGTTAGAGAGCGTGAGATCGATGAGCGCCTTGGCGTCCGTTGTGTCCGACGAAACCGGCCCGTATCGGCCGTCTGACAGCGAGCCGTTCATGAACGAACGGCAGCAAGCCTATTTCAAGAAGAAGCTGCTGGCCTGGAAGGATGAGATCCTTCGCGAGTCCAAGGGCACGGTCGTCAATCTGAAGGCCGAAACCGAAAACCACCCCGATCTGGTGGACCGGGCGTCTTCGGAATCCGATCGCGCGCTGGAGTTGCGCACCCGCGACCGCCAACGCAAGTTGATCTCCAAGATCGACGACGCGCTGCGCCGGATCGAGGACGGCTCCTACGGCTACTGCGAGGACACGGGCGAACCCATCAGCCTGGGTCGTCTGGAAGCCCGTCCGACGGCGACCCTGTCGGTCGAAGCCCAGGAACGCCACGAACGCCGCGAACGCGTTCACCGCGACGACTGAGGTTTAAGCCGTCCGCGCCTTGACTTCGCCGGGTTGCGGGGCGACCTAGCCGCCTCGCTTTCGAGGTCGTCTATCTATGTCCGTCAAGGTTCGTTTCGCCCCGTCGCCCACGGGTAAGCTGCACGTCGGCAATGTCCGCACCGCCTTGGTGAATTGGATGTTCGCCAAGGGGCAGGGCGGATCGTTCGTTCTGCGCATCGACGACACCGACCTGGCGCGCTCCACGCCCGAGTTCGAACAGGGGATCGAAGACGACCTGACCTGGCTGGGGATGCCGTGGGACGAGCGTTACAACCAGTCCAAGCGGTTCGATCGCTACGAAGAAGCAGCCGACAGGCTGAAGGCGTCGGGGCGGCTATATCCCGCCTATGAGACCGCCGACGAGCTGGACCGTCGCCGCAAGGTGCAACTGTCGCGCGGCCTGCCGCCGATCTATGACCGCGCTGCGTTGGAACTGACCGAAGATCAGAAGGCCGCTTACGAAGCCGAAGGGCGCCGCCCCCATTGGCGCTTCAAGCTGGACGGCAAGCGCGTCGCCTGGGAAGACTTGGCGCGCGGTCATGCGGAGGTGGACACCGCCTCGATGTCGGACCCGGTGCTGATCCGCGAGGACGGTCTGTTCCTCTACACACTGCCGTCGGTGGTCGATGACATCGACATGGCCATCACGCACATCATCCGGGGCGAGGATCACGTCACCAACACCGGGGCGCAGATCGAAATCTTCGAGGCGCTGGGCGCGCCGGTTCCGGGCTTCGCCCACATGCCGCTGCTTGTCGGCGCCGACGGCGCGGCCCTGTCCAAGCGTCTGGGATCGCTGTCGATCAGCGACATGCGCGACCAGGGCTATGAGCCGATCGCGATCACCAGCCACCTTGGCCGGATAGGCACCTCTGATCCGCTGGAAGTCGGCGCCTCGGTTGAGGCTCTGGGACAGAGCTTCGCCTTCTCCAAGATGGGCCGTTCGCCGGCGCGTTACGATACGGCGGATCTGGACCGGCTGAACGCCCAGGCGCTGCACGTCATGGATTATGCGACGGCGCAGCCGCGTCTTCAGGCTCTCGGCGCCGATCTGGGCGAAGCCTTCTGGGATACGGTGCGGGGCAATCTGACGAAGTTTGCCGACGTCGCGGACATGGCGCAGATCGTCCGTGGTCCGATCCAACCGGTGATCGAAGATGCGACCTTCATTGAAACAGCGCTGCGTCTGCTGCCGGAAGTGATCGACGAGAACGCCTGGTCGGCGTGGACCTCGGCCGTCAAGGCCGAGACGGGCGCCAAGGGCAAGGCGCTGTTCATGCCGCTGCGTCTGGCGCTGACGGGGCAGCAGCACGGGCCGGACATGGCGGCCATGGCGCCGCTGATCGGTCGCGAAACCATCCAGCGGCGTCTGAGAGGTGAGGCGGCCTAAGCCGCCTCAATCAAATCAAGCGTTGCAAACGGCCAGTTCGTCGGCGCTCAGGGCGACACCCTTGTAGGAGAAGGCGGTCACGGGACCGAACTTCTGAACCACGCGACGGCAGGCGCGCGTCGCGGGCTGTTCCGTGCCGCCTGCGGCGGTGCAGGTCGCGCCTTCGCAGGACCAACGAGCGCCGTCGATGATGGTGGCGCGTGCGGGCGCCTTGCCGGCGTCGGCCAGCGTCAGGCTGGTGGCGGCGGGGGCTTGGGCGACCGCAGGGGCGGCGGCGAACAGGGCGGCGGCGATCAGCAAAGCGCGCATCGAAAACTCTCCGAAATGAAGAACGGCGTCATGCCGCTCCGCTCCCATGTCAGTTTTCCATAAAAACTGTCAAGACGCGCGCAGCGGATTATGAGCGATGATCACTTATCGATGATCATGTTTCAATTGCGGCGCATCGCCGCCGGCCTGAACCTGCGCCATCGCCTCTTCGACGGTTTCGGCGACAGTCCAGGCGTCCAAGAACGACGGCGGCGTCATTCCTTCTGCGACGCTGTGCTTCATCAAGTTGAAGAAGCCGTTCCAGAAGCCGTTCAGGTTCAGGAAGACGACCGGCTTGTGGTGCAGGTCCAGCCGCTTCCAGGACAGCAACTCCACGACCTCTTCCAGGGTGCCGATGCCGCCGGGCGCGACCACGAAGGCGTCGGATTGGTCGTACATCAGTTGTTTGCGTTCGTGCATCGAAGTGACGACGACGGTCTCGACCTCGTCGAACAGGCGTTCGCGGCTGCGCAGGAAGGCCGGCATGATGCCGACGACCCGGCCGCCCGCCTCATGCGCGCCGCGCGCCGAGGCCCCCATCAGGCCCACGCCGCCGCCGCCATAGACCAGCCGCCAGCCGGCCTCGGCCGCGACCTTGCCGAAGGCGTAGGCGGCTTCGGTATAGGTGGGATCGGCGGTCTCGGAGGCGCCGCAGAACAGGCAGACGGAAGAGCCGTCGAACGGCAGGAACGAAACGGGGGGCAGGGACATGAAGCCTCGAAGAAAACGAACAGGCGGCCTGGCCATGGCCAAACCGACGGCGCTCAAGCTAACACAGGCTCGAGCCGCTGGGTCGCCAGTCCTATATCGTAGAGGCGCAGGATGAAACGTCGGATGATGGTCGCGTGTGTCGCGGTCCTGGCTGCCGCAGCCTGTTCCGATCAGCAGGGCGGCGTGGCGGGGCCGACGGGAGCCGACGAGGCCTCGCCCTGGGTTCGCCCGCCCCAGATTGATGGCGTGGTGCGCGACGGCGGCGTTCTGGTGCTGCGCGGCGGGGCGGGGCCCAATGCGCGCGTCGTGCTGCGTGCGCCGGATACTGCGGCCGTGGCGACGACGGCGGACGGCGCGGGGCGGTTCGAACTGAGACTGCCGCCTTTGAGCGGCGATGTGCGCTTCACGCCTGAGGTGCAGGTGGGCGAGGACGCCGCGGTCTCGCCCGAGACCCTGGTGGTGATCCAGGGCGGGGCCGGTCCCGTCGCCCTGATTGCCGCTGGCCAACCGACTGTTCGCCTCGATGGCGCCGAAGGGCTGGATGCGGTGGATTCGGACGGTGCGACTTTGATGGCGTCGGGCCGAACAAATGGAGCTGCTCCCTCGGTCAATATCAACGGCGCAGATATGGCGCCGACGGCGATCGGACGCGGCCGCTGGCGGACAGTTATCGGACAGTCGGGTGCGGCGACGATCGCGGTGAATGGAAAGCGCTTCGACTATCCGGGCGCGGGCGCGGCTGGGAGCTTCGTCGTCGAGCGGGCGGGGGCAGGCTGGCGAATCACTTGGCCTGTCGATCCAGCGGGGCGACAGACGGCCTGGCTGCCGGACTGAGGGAGTTTAACGATCTGGAAACCATTTCGGTTAAGGAATGGGTCGTCCTCAGGGACACCATCACCGAACCTGCTTGCAGCCCGGCGCCCCCGCCGGGCTTCTTTTTTGCCGGTCGATCAGCCCTTCCTCGGCGTGTCTTTGACCCTGTCGGTGCGATCACGGAACAGGGCGGCGCGGGCAAGCAGGATCAGGGTGACCGGCGTCGTGACCGTCAGGAACAGGCCGATCAGGATTTCGCGCGGCATGAAACGCCGCTCCACGGTCGTGAACCAAACGATTGACGCCAGCAGGACCAGCGCCATGCCTAGCGTAGCCCCAAGCGTCGGGGCATGAACGCGCTCATAAAAGGTCTTCAGCCGAACCAGCCCAACCGCGCCCAGTAGCGAAAGGGCCGAGCCGATGAGGGCCAGGGCGACGACGATGATAGCGGCCCATGCGGGAACGTCAGCTTGGGTCATTCAATCACCTC